>NZ_LWGF01001088.1:0-26237 GCF_001635355.1 Oleiphilus sp. HI0125 | reverse complement strand
AGATTAGATACATTAAAAAATTTGATTCCTTTTGCTTGCGTGATAGATTGTCTCGCCCATGGTTTGGTGACGATTTTATGCCCTTTTAACAATGCGAGTCTCGACGAAGTTAAAAGAGAAACTGCGAAGTCTTCATTGATTCCACGCAGGATTTTTGACGTTAATTTGATTTAGCCTACCGAGGCTTTTTAAAGGTAAAGAAATGCTTAAATTAGATGCTTTGGACCAATTAAAGCAGCTCAAAAGTGATATTAAAGCTAGCCGTGATTTGCAATTTGGCAGAGTAAAAGGGACAGGGCAGAAGTTCGGTTTTGTTAGCCTTGAAAGTGGCCGAGATGTATTTTTACCGCCGGATGAAATGCTAAAAGTCTTACCTGGCGATCGAATTGAAGTAGAGATCAAAAAAGACGACAAGAACAAAACGTTTGCAAAAGTAGAACGACTGATCGAATCGAATAATAAATTATTCTTTGGTAAATACGTGTCTAAAGGCGCTGCACATTTTGCAGAAGCGGATTTCGATGGTACAAGTCGATGGATCTTTATTCCACCAAATAAACGCGGGAAAGCGAAAGTTGGCGACTTACTTCAGTGCAAGCTTGTTCAACACCCAATTAAAAATGGTAAGCCACAAGCCCACATACTCGATAATCTTGGTAATGAAAAAGATGCAGGTATTGAGTGGACCTACAGTCTGAAAAAACATGGTATTAAAGAAGCTTGGAGTGAAAAATCTGAGCAAGATTTAAAGACATTGACGGAAGACTTGGTCGCTAAGTTATGTGCTGAGAGAGAAGATTTTAGTCAACATGCTTTCTTTACCATTGATGGTGAACGCACGACTGACATGGATGACGCGCTTTGCATTGAAGAAAACTCCGATGGCTGGAAGTTACTCGTTGCTATTGCTGATCCAGAAGCCTTAGTTAAGCATGCTCCGGTCTTAGAGAAAGAAGCTTTGCAACGCGGCGCTTCTTTGTATGCGCCTAATAAAGTTGTTTCAATGTTACCTGAAGAGGTGAGTGCGAACTTAGCCTCATTAGTAGAAGGAAAGACGCGTTTAGCGAAAGTTTTCACGATACAAGTTTCTAAAGATGGTGATGTTGCGCTAGAGAAAATTAGCCTTGGTAGTGTTACTTCGGCGCAAAAACTATCGTATACGCAAGCGAGCGATGATGCACTTGATGGTGTGAATGAGAATGTTCGACCACAAGTGATTGCGCTAAAAGGTCTTGCCGAAGCTCTACTAGAAAAACGTAAGAGCACAGCGAATGTCCAGCCTAGTCGCTCTGACTTTTTTATAGAGCTTAACGCTGACCAGAAAATTGAAGCAATTCACCCACGAACAAGTGTTGCGGCTCATGCATGGGTTGAAGAATGTATGTTAGCTGTGAATCGCTGTGCAGCTCAGTATTTTGCAGAGAACGCAAAATCTGCTTTGTACATCAGTCATTCAGGCGTTCGTGCAGATCGTTTAGAGTCGCTTAGTACAGTATTGAATGAAAAACTTCCTGAATTAAAAGAATTCAGTTTAGCAAACTTAGATGGTTTCGTATCAATATTTCGAGCGTTACAAGCAGATGATGAGCGAGAGTATTTAAGGCAACTAATGCTGAGACAGTTGGATCGAACCGGGTTTAGTCTTGAAAAAGCGCCTCATTTTGCTCTGGGTTTTGACGCTTACACGACCATCAGTTCACCTCTGCGCAAAGCGAATGATTATTTACTACATCGTTTATTAACGTCTCTAATTGAGAGTAATGTTGGTGATAGCTTAACTACTAAAGACCTTGAATCGATTGAAGAGAAGCAAGACGCTATTCGTAAATCTGTTTTCGATATCGAGCAATCATTGAAGTGTGAATATATGACGCGTCAATCTGGTGAGTTTGATGCGGAAGTTGTTCGTGTATTTACTACTGGTATGCAAGTTCGTGTATTAGATAATGGCATTGAAGGTGTGATTGCGACGCGGGATATTGAAGGCAAGTGCAGTTTTAACCAAGATTTGATGCAATTGAAAACTTCAAAAGGCGAATTTACCTTAGCGCAAAAACTAAAGGTTTCATTGAAGCGTGTTGATTGGTCTAAAAAGCAGATTCAATTTTCTCTAGCTTAATTCAGATGTTTTTCTGAAACTTTGTAGGATATATCCTACAAAGTTTCAGAGATCTCCTATATTTTTCCCTAATTACCTCATCTATTATTTGCTCATAGGGACAGCATAAACATACGGAAATGTTGACGGAATCAAGGATGACCGTAGCTAAGGGATGAGACACGGATGGTAATAAGCAGGCATGGATCGCCAGCTTTTCCGTTTACTCCCCCATCCCTATACTTTCCCTTCTCCTAACCTCTTTATCTTGTTACCTATATTCGTGTATCGTGCCCAGAAATTTCATGTGGACGAGCAGAAATATGGTCTCTGGTGGTATTCAACAGTCTTTCTTTAAATTAAAAAATAATCGTATCTTTGAGTTTGTAGTTATTGCGATTATCTTAGTTTCAGCCCTAGAAATTGGCGCTAAAACCTATCATCTCCCTGAAAATGTTATTCCATTTTTAAAGATATTGGATTGGTTTGTAACGATTTTCTTTCTGATAGAAATCAGTATCCGTTTTATTGCAGAACCTAATAAAAAAGCGTTTTTCAAAGATGGTTGGAATGTTTTTGATACCCTTGTCGTAGTGATCAGTCTTATCCCTATCAATGAGAGCGAGATGGCTTTGCTAGCTAGGCTTGTTCGTGTATTCAGGGTTTTACGAATGGTGTCTGTGATTCCTGAACTACGCGTTTTGATTAGCTCACTAGTTAAAGCATTGCCGCAGCTAGGTTATGTAATGCTGCTAATGTTCATTATCTTTTATATCTACGCAGCCATTGGTAGCCACTTGTTCGGTGAGATTAATGAGGTGCTTTGGGGCAATATAGCCATTGCTATGCTGACTTTATTCCGAGTTATGACCTTCGAGGATTGGACTGATGTTCAATATGAAACGATGGAGGTTTATCCTCTAAGTTGGATCTTCTATCTAACCTTTATTTTCTTTACGGCATTTGCATTCTTAAACATGGTGATTGGTATTGTTGTGAGTGTGATGGAAGAAGAAAACCACAAAATGCGAATGCAAAAAAATGAAGAGCAGGGTAAGGAAGAAGTGACGCTTGAAGCTTTGTATAAAGAAATTCAGAGTTTAAAAGAAGAACTAAGAAAAAACGCTCGCGAATAAGCGAGCGTTCTTGTAATGAGTTAAGGGTGTTAACTTATATATTCTGGACCAACTCCAACGCTCCAGATAATGACGCTAATGGCAAACAAGCCGACTAGCATCACTAATCCCACTGTTAAGATAGAGGAGGCAAACATAAACCCTCTATCTTCTGGAATCTTCATTAGGATTGGTAATCCTTCATAAAGGAGATAGACCGACCAACATACTGCGACCACTCCGGCCATCATGTTTACCCAGAGCACTGGATATATCGCGATAGCGCCTATTAGGAATAAAGGCGTTGCGGTATAAGCGGCGAGAATAATACCGTTGTGTTCAGATGCTTCTACGCCATATGTCGCCGCAAAAAAATCAATGAATTTACCAATAATGTATATGCCGCTTAGCATTGCTGCGTAAAACAGAATGCAGAGTTGTGCGGCGCTAGAATTTGTCAGCTTAATAATATCGCCATCGCCGATTTGCCAACCAACGTGAGTTGTCCCGTAATACGCTGCTGCTGCGGGGATAAGTGCGAGAAGAATGATGTGTGTGAGAAAAAGCTTAGGGGCCGATTCATGCTCTTCGCGAATCGTTTGCCATTCTCTGTCAGGGTGAGTCAAGATACCGAAAGTATGCAATATGCTCATAGCGCCTCCGTTGATTATTTTTTTTGGCTGCGTCAATAAGTCTCGACCCATCACTAGAGTTCGTCAAGTAGCAAAAAAGCGAATTGTCTAAAAAATACACAAATATTTGACTAAATTCTGCACTTATTGCTCAAATTTGAATCAGTTTTGGCGGTCGCACTCTTTGTTTGTTTATTTTTGATCTCTTCTAGGCTCGCCTGAAAAGCCTGCTTTGTTGCTACAGATGAGACTTTTTCTTGAAGAAGTGCAGACATTGCTTTTTATTGATGTGTCATCTAGCATTCGCCAACTTTAATATACTTACTAAATTTCAGAGCATGTGAGCAACTCTTTCATATGCTCTATAGCCTCGAAGCAGCGAACGACAAATATGAAAGCATGGTTTAAAGAGATTGAAGCGCAAGAAGAGGGAACAACATTCCCTATCGCGACCGTCATTGAGGAATTAACCTTTGATGAGCAAGGGTTGATTCCGGTAATTGCGCAAGATGCTGAGACTAAGTCGATTTTGATGTTTGCTTGGATGAATCGCGATGCGCTAGAAGAAACTATCGCTACTGGACGGATGTGTTACTGGTCTAGGTCGCGCAAAAGTCTTTGGCGAAAAGGGGAGAGTTCTGGTCATGCTCAGCAATTAAAAGAATTGCGCACCGATTGTGATGGTGATGTTTTGCTAGCAATGATTGATCAAACAGGAGCGGCGTGTCATACCCACCGAAAATCGTGTTTTTATCTGAAATTTGGCGAAAAAGAAGTTGAGATTAATACTGAGTTTTAGCACCAGATTTGGCTTAGTTCAGATAGTAAAAAGGCGACCTAATGAGTCGCCTTTTATATTTATAAGCGTGTGCTTATTTCGCTATTTCAATCAACTCAACTTCAAATAGTAAAGTCTCATTAGGTCCGATTGAGCGATTACCTTGTGGACCATATGCTAGATCAGCAGGAATATACAATTGCCACTTTGATCCTGTAGGCATTAGTTGAAGCGCTTCGGTCCAACCTGCGATCACGCCATTTAACGGGAATGTTGCTGGTTCACCTCGACTAACAGAGCTATCAAATACTTCGCCACTAATAAGGCTGCCGGTGTAATGCACTGTTACAGTATCTGTTGCTGCAGGTTGAGGGCCTTTGCCTTCAGTAAGAACTTTGTACTGCAAACCGCTTTCTAGCGTCACTACGCCTTCTTTATCTTTGTTTGCGCTCAAGAACTCTTCGCCAACAATTTTATTCGCTTCACTAAGTTTTTGTAGTTCAGCAATTTGCTTTTCTTGCATCTCACGCTGATATTCACTCAAGGTTTGAGCTATCTCGTCATCAGTAAGCAATTGAGGTTCATCGTTAAACGCACTTTTCAGACCATTTGCGAACTGATCTAAATCGATATCTTTGAGTTCGTTGCGCATGCGCTGACCAAACATCACACCAAAGGCATAACTGACTTTTGCTTCTTTACTTTCAAACTTAGCAGCGCCGTCTTCAGCTAGTGTAACTGGACTCATTCCAATAAGACTCGCAGTTAGTAAAGGCAAAGCGATTTTTTTTATGTTCATAGTTCTGTTTCCATTCATTTGATGTCAGCCTGAACAGTAGACGGGCAGACATTTTCTTTGAGACCCAAAACCTTAAGGCTTTTGCAGAGGATCTTCCAGAGTCGCAACATTAGGGCTTGTTAATGGTGATGGCCGCCTACACCATGCGCGTGACCATGTGATATTTCTTCTTTTGTAGCTTCTCTAATAGAAATGATTTCAATATCAAACGTCAGATCTTTGCCTGCGAGAGGGTGGTTCGTATCAACATCGACATTGAACTTGCCTGCTTTAACAACCGTGGCCTGGCGAGCACCTTGTTCAGTATTGATGCCAACCGTCATCCCCGGTTTTAATCGCGCTAACTGTTTCTTGTCTCCCATTAAATGTTTAATAAGGACTCTTTGTACTGCGTTTTCATGGCGTGTGCCGTATGCTTTTGCTGCAGGCACTTCAGCGGAAAATATGTCGCCCATGTCTTTCCCTTCCATCTCTGACTCGAGACCCGTAATAATATTCGCATGACCATGTAAATAAGCCATCGGATCGCCGCCATGTGAACTTTCAAGCTCCTCACCGTTGTGGCTCAAACGATAATGAAACTGAACAACCATATTTTTTGAAACTGTCATATAAATTTCTCCGTCTGCAATATTGTAATGTTTCGTCGCGATAGCACCTAAGGTCGTACGAATAAATCCGAAAATAGTGAAATAAATCAGGTGATATCTGGCATTGGAACTAGTATCGCTACGATGAGTATTTGGTACTATTGTGATTCAAGAGAAGCAACATGATTGTAGTTTGTAGTAATGGATAAAGTTCGGAAAAATATAATAGTGCGATGGGCCTTAATTTCTGTCGGCTTTATCTGTGTTGGTTTAGGCATAATAGGCTTGTTTGTTCCAATGATGCCTGGCGTTGTATTTTTACTTATTGCTGCTTGGTGTTTTGCGCGTTCATCAGAACGCTTTCATGATGCATTATTGAGTCATCCCCAGTTAGGGCCTCAAATTGATGCGTGGCATAGTGGAAAAGGTTTTCAAAGAAAATTGCGCATGCGCATCCTAACAATTATGTGGATCAGCATGATTGTCTCGATGTTTATAGCGGCAATATGGTGGGTATGTATTATCATCGCGGTCTGTGGTGTGTGCACCACACTCTATATTCTCAAACAACCTGTTTACGATTAATAAGAAGGCAGCCTAATGGCAATTAATTGGTTCCCGGGCCATATGCACAAAGCCCGTAAGGAAATCAAAAAAGTAATGTCTGACGTTGATGTCGTCATTGAGTTACTTGATGCGCGTATTCCGTTTAGTTCATCAAACCCTTTGGTTGGAAATCTGCGCGGTGAGAAGCCAGTGATTAAGCTTCTTAATAAGGCTGATCTTGCCGACCCAAAAGTCACCGAAGCTTGGCAAGCGCATTTAGAAAAAGATAATGCGGTAAAAAGTTTGGCATTGAGTGCCACCGCTGACGGCAAAATTAAGATGATCGCGAACCTTTGTCGCAAACTCGCTCCTCATAAAGTCGATAGCGATAAAGGTATTAGTGCGATGATCATGGGTATCCCGAATGTAGGGAAGTCGACCTTGATCAATAGCTTGGCGGGAAAAACGATCGCCAAGGTCGGTAACGAACCTGCTGTGACGAAAAGACAGCAAAAAATTAAGCTAGATAATGGCATTACCCTGTCTGATACCCCCGGTATTTTATGGCCAAAGCTTGAACCCGCAACGTGTGGGTATCGTTTGGCGAGCACCGGCGCCGTAAAAGATACAGCGATGGAATATGAAGATGTTGCATGGGAATGTTTGAAAGAGTTCAGAGTGCTTTATCCAAATGCTTTAAAAGATCGCTATGGTTTGAGTGAATTTGGAAGTGACGAGTATGAATTGCTTGAATTTATCGGTAAAAAACGTGGTTGTCTAAAAAGTGGTGGTGTCGTTGATGTTCACCAAGCAGCAACGATTTTTTTACAAGACTTACGGAGCGGCAAACTAGGACGCGTCACTTTGGAGACGCCAAAAATGATGGAAGCCGAAATGGCTGAATTTCGGGCCATGCTTGAGGCAAAACGTGAGCAAGAAGAGCTCGCTAAGAAAGAGAAAGAAGATCGTTCTGGGAAGCGCACTTCTTAGTTGTCTCAAGATCATCAAAATAATAAACGAGTAATAAGATTTAAGTATGGAAACCTTTCTTCGACGCTTGGAGATTTTACGTTACCTCCAACAGCGTAATGCTGCCAATCTTGAACCTGCGGGTACGGATCAAATTATTCAACATTTGATCGATGGAGATTATGTGGGTGAAGAGGAGCGCGATGAGAAAAGTTTGATGCGCTTAATTCAGAGAGATTTAAAATTTTTGTTGGGCGAATACGACGAAGAAGATGATAGCTATTTCAATCACTTTGATCTCCGCTCGATTCGAGGCCAACGTAAAACATTACTCTGGGAAGTCAGTCCCTATCACGATGTGAGTTACGAGTTCGAAAAAATGCCATCGTTTATGGCGCTCGCGCTAACTCTGACGCGTAAACACTTGAATCAGGTATTACCTAGCGCAATTCAGAATGATCTTGCTCAGCTATTTTTTAATGCTGAGCATAAAATGAAACAAAGCGAGAGAAAGCTGAATGACAAACAGTACACTCGCTTGAGTAACGCTGTTGAGTTTTATCAGCGTGGTCAAAGCCTACGTACACCTGATTTTGATATGCACACGCTCGATAATATTTATCAGGCAATTTTAAATGGCCGGCGCGTTAAGTTTGCATATCAAACCTCTAATGGTCGAAAAGAATATGATGTTCATCCTTTTGGTGTGACTATCATGCTTCCCAAACTCTATCTTGTTGGCGTCAAAGATGATGATGCGCGCGATGGAAATTTAGAAGAGTTTCGAACCTTTTTGATTCACCGTATTGAAGATTTAGAGGTTTCGCGATTTTCAAATGCAGTTCCAGAAGACTTTAAACTCAAAGAATATCTGGATGCAGGAAATACTGATGTTCTTGTAGATCGTGACGCAAATAGCTATGACTTAGAGGTAGATCTCTACACGCAAAGAGGCAGTCATTTGTTGCGTGATCTGCAAGACAGTCCTCTAAATGAAACGCAAAGTCTTAACGAGATATCTGATGGGCATTGGCGTTTATCCGCTAGGGTAAAACACACCGTGCAATTGAGGAATTGGCTGCTAGCGTTAGGCGCTCAGGCAAAGGTTACTGCTCCACAGGTCATACGAAATGAGCTGTCGGATTACCTCAGCGCCATGCAACAACACTATACATAACATACCAGCTTAAGAGATTGGCTCGACCAATACTAAACGCATGGCTTTCCCTTCGAAGATTTCATTGATGGTTTCTCTCACGCTGTGAATGTTGTCAGCTTGAACGCGGAAACGGAATTTAGTGCCTTTCTGAGTAAATGCATTAACACGGAACATAATTTTTCTCCTGATGATTGATGGCGGTATTGCCTATCGACAGGAGTAAATATATCGCCTAAAACGACCGGAAATGTCGCCATGTCTAGGGACAATTAAATAATGCTGATATTCAAAGAATTTTATTTCAGTAAATGATCGAGACTTAATGCATATGCCGGTGCAAAGTTTTCGAGGAAGTAGAGTACTTCTGGCTGTTGTTCCTCGTTCAAACGTTTGAGTATTTCTTGTGCTGCATGCTCAAACTCTTTATTTCCAGCACGCAATTCTGCTTGGCATTTTAAGAGGGCAGATAATCTATCGGCCGCTTTCAATAAACGTTGATATACCTCGGGTAATTCATGCTCTATTAATACACCTTTAAATGCTTCATGCATTTCTGTTGGTAATAGATTGAGCAGTTCTTTTTCGGCGCGTTGCTCCACGCCTTTGTATGCATTTCGCATGGCCTTACTGTGATATTTGACCGGTGTTGGCATATCCCCCGTGATGACCTCAGTGGCATCGTGATACAGACCACAAGTCGCTAATTTATGAGCATCAATCTTATTGTTAGGATTTTGGTTGTTATGTATCACGCCTAAGACATGCGCCAGTGTGCCAACTTCCCAAGAATGGGTTGCAACATCTTCGGGAATGGCATTGCGCATTAGACTCCAACGCTGGATCCAGCGAAGACGGCTGATATATGCAAAAAAATGACTCATAATTTTATTCGCTCTTTGAAACAGTATTTACAATAACAAGTGGAGTTTGACCATGGCAAAAAAGGATCACAAGACAATGCAGCGATGCGGCTGGTGTGGAGACGACCCAATCTACCAGCACTACCATGATACCGTCTGGGGACGGCCAGTTTACGATGATCAAACTTTGTTTGAAAAGCTTTGTTTAGATGGCCAGCAAGCAGGACTAAGTTGGATAATGATTCTGAAAAAGCAAGCGACATACGAAGCCGCCTATGATGGGTTCGATGCGAAAAAGATTATCCAATATGACCAAGCTAAACGTGATGCATTACTTAATGATCCAGGAATCATTCGGAACAAACTGAAGGTCGAGTCGATCATCAAGAATGCTAAAGGCTTTCTAGAGTTTGAAAAAGAAGAGCAAAGTTTTAGTGAATTCTTGTGGGCATTTGTGGGTGGTGCGCCAATACAAAATACATTTAATAGTCTTGATGAGGTGCCTGCTGAAACAGAAGAATCAAAGGCTATGTCAAAAGCGCTTAAAAAAAGAGGTTTTACCTTTGTTGGTCCGACTATCTGCTACGCTTTCATGCAAGCCGTTGGCATGGTCAATGATCACCTTCAAGCTTGCCCGTGTTGGGAGGAATGCCGACAAGAAAGTATGTAACAGTTTAAAGCGCCGAAGGATGGGAGTTTGTTATGGATAAGAATATTGAAAACGTACTGCACTTTTGGTTTGAAGAGTTGGAGCCAAATCATCATTGGATCAAAGACGCCAAGCTCGATGAGGATATCGACAAACGCTTCGGTCAGTTACATATTGAGGCTAAAAACGGCGAGCTTGCCCATTGGCGTGATTCAGCAGAAGGGCGTCTAGCTGAAATCATTATTCTTGATCAATTTACCCGTAACATTTATCGCGATGAGGCAGATAGTTTTTCTTGTGATACCTTGGCGGTAACACTTTCTAAAGAAGCAATTAATCTAGGTTGCGATAAAGAGTTGAGCGTGACGCAGCGAGCGTTTATCTATATGCCTTTGATGCATAGTGAAGAAAAAACCGATCATGAACTGGCTTTGCAGGTATTTGATCAAGAAGGTTTAGAAAACAATTTAGACTTTGAGAAACGTCATTTTCGTATTATTGAGCGCTTTGGGCGATACCCTCATCGAAATGCTCTTTTAGGTCGCGACTCTACCGAGCAAGAGGTTGAATTCTTAACTCAGCCGGGCTCTTCGTTTTAATCAATATTCAGAATTTTGTGGGTTTGCAGCGTCAGTCGCCACTGAGGGTTTGCGAGACAATAATCTAGCGCGAGCTGAGTGTTAAACTGCTTTACTGAGTCCTGCTTGCTTTGTTCGAGTGGATTTGCTTTAGGCGATAAGAAAAAATACTCGCAATCAAACGCTTCAAACTGTTCAGGTTTGGCAAGTTCCTGAGGGAATACCAGTTTTAGTTCATTCGCTCGAGTCAATTTTAGTGTTGCGTCTGCTTTAGGGCTAATGCAAATCCAATCAATGCCTTCTGGCGCTTCTAAGGTACCGTTTGTTTCGATCGCAACCTCAAAGCCAAGTGAATGCATTTTATCAATCAAGGCTTTATCTAATTGTAATAGAGGCTCTCCACCCGTAAAAATCACGTAGGGCTCTGAGCGGCCGTTCTGATCTGCGCTTGGCCACATCTCGTAAATGGCCTTACTCAACTCTTCTTCATTAGCGAATGTGCCACCATTTTGGCCATCAGTACCAACAATGTCCGTATCGCAAAAATCGCAGATGGCATCGGCTCTTGAATCTTCTCGTCCATTCCAGAGATTACATTTACTGAAGCGACAGAACACTGCAGCACGTCCTGCGCGTGCGCCTTCACCCTGTAAACTATAAAACATCTCTTTAACTCTATACGCCACGTTCCGAACCCTGATGTAATTAATCGGTGACGAGCTGATGCAATGCTCGATTACGTTCGTTCATGAGCTGCGCTGCGTCGCGCGCATTCTGCATTACTTCAGTCATATTTTCGAGTGTTGGTTGCGTCATACTTTCAGACGTAGATAAGGTGGGGGATGTATTAAGGTTTGAAGAGTCGTTTTGATAGGTTTTATTGATCAGACTTGGATCCATACCTGAGATCGTTTGGAGTGCTTCGGGTTTCAGTTGCGCACTTTGTACATTCTTTTGATTGGATGGTTTTTCATCACTGAAATGCCACTGCCCATGTTCGTCTTGCCAACGATAATATTCTAGAGAGCTCTTTGTCTCGGAAGCATTGTTCACCTGAGACTCTTTAGGTTCATCTGTGTAGATGCCACCAGAGCTAGGTGTAATGGCGCTTATTAGTTTGTCTGGCATTTCTTTAATATTGAGAAAGTCACCACCGGCTTGATAGTCTGCATAAAACGGTAAACTTAGTGCACCCACTAAAATAATGACAGAAAACAAGCGATACACCCATTTCACAGAATAGTCTCCAACATCTTTTTCAAAGAAGGCTCTGACCAGTTAACGCGGCTACCTAGTCTCAAATTCTCCTTAAGTGTAGCTGTTAATTCTTCGGATTCTGGCGCAATCTCTAATCTGAGCTGACATAACTGGCCTTGGTAGGCTTTTTCTGCTGCAAGCTCCGCATCGAGATAGTGCTGTTTTAAAGATGAGTTGCCATAGTGATTAGCCCGTTGACGGAGCTGCCGCGTAGGCTTAATTAAATCGAAATAGTAATCTTGTTGAATTTTAAGAATTTGCTCTGCTTGAGATCCCAATCTTTTTTTCTGTTTTGATGACCAAAGTGCAAACAGACATAAATTGATATCCAGATCCTTATGATCTTGAGCGTGCATTAGTATGTTCTTAATGTCTTCTTGCTTCCAAAGCATTATTGAAAACTGCCAGAAGTGTTCAGCATTATTATCTTTGTTCATAATCTAGAGCGTCAATGCGTTGATGTACGCGCTATTATCCGCTACCTTGCGCGGCGAGTTCTACCTGAAGTGATGATTCATGCTTAAGATTACTGAAATGACACTGCGTCGAGGCCCTGAGCCGCTGCTTGAAAACGCAGACGCCAACATAGCGGATGGACAACGCGTTGCGATTGTTGGGGCGAATGGCGCGGGTAAAACGAGTTTATTCAAACTTCTGTTGGGTGAATTGTCGACGGATGCAGGTGCTTACCATTTACCCGGTAATTGTCGCATTGCGCATATGGCGCAAGAAGTCGAAAGTTCCGAGCGTTCGGCGCTTGACTATGTCATGGATGGACACCATGTTTTTCGCCGCTTGCAAGAACGCCTGGAGCTCGCGCAAGAGCAAGAAGACAATCATGTTATTGCTAACATCCATGGTGAACTCGAATCGATCAATGCCTATCAAATACCCGTTGATGCCAAAAAACTCTTACACGGATTAGGATTTTCAGAAAGCGAGTTATATTCGCCCGTTGCAAGCTTCTCTGGTGGTTGGCGTATTCGACTGAATTTGGCACAAGCACTAATGTGCCCATCCGATTTACTGTTGTTAGATGAACCAACTAACCACTTGGATCTTGACGCCATGCTTTGGCTCGAGCAATGGCTGAAGCGCTATCAAGGCACACTTCTATTTATCTCGCACGATAGGGATTTCATCGATGCAGTAGCAACGAGTATCTTGCACTTTGAGCATCGTCAGTTACATCAATATACCGGTACTTATTCAGACTTCGAGCGACTAAGAGCCGAGAAGCTAGCGCTACAGCAGTCACAATATGCCAAGCAACAGCAGCGTATTTCTGAGATTCAGTCATTTGTAAGTCGCTTTAGAGCTAAAGCGACAAAAGCCAAGCAAGCCCAAAGTCGTTTGAAAGAGCTTGAACGAATGGAACTCATCGCGCCTGCACACGTTGATTCACCATTTAGTTTTAGCTTTTCTGAATCAGATAAAACGTCTAGCCCTTTGTTGAATTTGTCTCATGTAGATCTGGGCTATCAGGATACAAGCATTATCCATGACTTCTCATGTGCAATATTGCCGGGCCAACGCATTGGTCTGTTAGGGCCAAACGGGGCAGGTAAGTCGACTCTAATTAAATCATTGGTTGATCAACAAACCTTGTTACGAGGCGAGCGAACGCACGGAGAGCATTTACACATTGGTTACTTTGCTCAGCATCAGCTGGAAGCGCTTGATATGAATGCGAGTCCAATTTTGCATCTACAAAGACTCACGCCATCGGCAACGGAACAAAGCATTCGTAATTTTTTAGGAGGCTTTAATTTTCGAGGTGATGATGCGACCGGCACTATTGAGAAATTCTCCGGCGGAGAAAAGGCGCGATTGGCGCTTGCAATCATTGCCTGGCAAAAACCTAATCTACTGCTTTTAGATGAGCCAACTAACCATTTGGATTTAGAGATGCGCCACGCTTTAACGCTGGCACTACAAGAGTTCTCGGGCGCCATCGTGGTGGTGTCTCACGATCGTCATTTGTTAAAGAATACAGTCGATGATTATTGGTTGGTCGCTGAAGGTAAAGTCGATACCTTTGAAGGCGATTTGCAAGACTATGAGCGTTGGTTAGAGGGATTTCATCGACAGCTTCAAGAGCCCGATAATTCTGAGTCGAATACGCTCAATGAATCTGCTGGTGAGACCAGTGAACAGCGTAAAGAGCGAAAGCGCCAAGAAGCCGAAGCGCGCAAAAAGTTAAGTCCCTTGAAGAAACAGTTGGCCAAACTAGATGCAAGCTTAGAAACGCTACAAAGTGAGTTGTCGGCCATTGAGAATGAGTTGGCATCTCCTTCTATTTACGATGATGAAAACAAGCAGCGATTAAAAGCCTTGCTTGAAAAGCGTGGCGATCTAAGCACTGAAGTAGAAGAAATTGAACTGCAATGGTTTGATCTACAAGAACAGATCGAAGAGTTAGAAAACCGAAATTAGCAACATTAATTTTATAAGAATTTGCATTGCGTTAACAAAACTCGCATTGAGAAGATTCAGTACGCTGACATACTCAATAAGTTAATGAGCAAAACCTCGAGCAAAAATACCCACTTGCAGAGCGATGCTTTCAAATGTATTCAGGATGTATTGAATGATAAGTGCCTTGCCTATGACAAAGCAGGAACATAGCGGTTTAGTGTCGGCCAAACTGGTCGTAGATTTGCTTTGCTATTTAACTGTTCCGCTGTTAATGATTTTCGGCACGAAATCATATTTAACAGGGCACGAAACATACGGCTTAAGTCTTATTGGTTTTTCGGGTTTAGTGCTTTCTAGTTTCTTTGCCTATAAGTTCTTTGGACGCTGGCGCTTTCATCGTAATTTTCTAGCAACATCCTATACCTTTTTTTATTTCTATCTACTTATCTCTGGTGGAGAAGGCGGAACCGGTATCTACTGGCTCTATGCCTATCCACTTCTCGTGTTCTCAATTATGGGGATGCATGTTGGGACATTAGTGCTTGCCGCTATTTTAACAGCATCGGTGTTTATCCTATTTCTGCCAGGTATGTTCGGCCTAGAGTTGGTATACAACAGTAATACGAAGATGCGTTTCATTGGCTCAATGATGTTTGTCACGATCATGGCGTACACCATGGAGAGGGCTAGAGTGTCAGCTGCTTTAGCGCATTCGAAGGTGAGTAAAGCTTTAGAGGATCTAGCGAGAACAGACGAACTGACAGGATTGCTGAATCGTCGTGGCGTTTCTGAACGTATCGATAACGAACTGATTCGTTCTCAACGAGAAGGGCAGGAATTTAGTATCGTTATCTGTGACGTTGATTACTTCAAAAAGATAAACGATCGCTTTGGCCATGATATTGGCGACCAAGTACTGGTGCAGCTAGCAGAAAAATTGCAAGCCACAGTTCGAGGAAGTGATAGCGTCGCGCGGTGGGGCGGAGAAGAGTTTATTGTTTTACTGCCGAATACGAGTATTGAACAAGCGTATCAATTGATCGAACGGATTCGTGAATCTATTGAGCAAGAGCGATTTATGTATTCTTCGCGTCGCGTGAAGGTTTCGATTAGCTGTGGTTTAGCTTCAACTAAGTTCTCGTCAGGCTTTTCTGGGCTTCTTAAAGCGGCAGATATCAGTTTGTACGAAGCAAAAGAAGAAGGGCGAAACTGTACTCGCCCTATTATCAAAAAAGCGTCTTAAGCGGCGCTTAAGCTTTCGCCTTCGAACGCTACGCCTTCCCAGCCAAATTCGATAAAGTTTCGAATATTTTGGTGATCAGTCCCTTCTGGGTTTTCGAGCACGTCTTTTCTGTAGAAGTCTCCAAACAAATGCAGCGCGAGCTGTGCATCCAGATTCTGGCGTTGCGCGTATGCCAATAACTTACAAGAGCCCTGATTTTCGCCTAGCTTGTTTTCTTGGTTTCCTACCTTAAATGCAATAGGTGTGAATGCGTAATTTTCTTCAATCACCGCAATACTTGTTTTAAAGTCAATGGACTCAGGTGATTGGCGCAATTGTGCTAAAAACTCTTGTTCTGTCATGTTTTGATGTCTCCATATTGAATGGGCGTGGAGCTTATCAAAAGTGTGCAAATCTAAACAGTAAGTGGCGTAAAAGACGACATGGATATACGGATTAAATTCCCAACTCAATTGAGTGATATTAACGAACAAGAGTTTGATAGCTTATCTGATCCTGATCAGCCTTTTATGCGCTATGCCTTTTTAAAGGCATTGGAATTGTCTGAGTGTGTGTGCGCGAAAACTGGCTGGGAGCCTTATCATTTTTCGGTGTGGACGAAAGGTGGCCGTTTGCTTGCATTTTCCCCGGTCTATAAAAAGCGTCATTCCTACGGGGAGTATGTGTTTGATTGGGCATGGGCAGATGCCTATGCGCGCCATGGTTATAACTATTACCCGAAGTTGCTGGCGAGTATCCCTTTTACGCCTTCTGTCTCTGCACGTATTTTGTTTGACGCTACCGCAATCAAATGGGCCGAGCTGGAGTCTCTATATTCTCAAACCATAGAAAAGCACTGCCTTGATCATGACTTTAGCTCTGCGCACATATTGTTTCCAGATGCGAACCACTCTGAACATGCTTCAGAACTTTGGGGGCATCGAAAGGGGGTGCAATACCATTGGTTTAATAAAGGCTATCAAAACTTTGAGGATTTCTTAGATTGTTTAAGTTCGCGCAAACGGAAGAATATTCGTAAAGAGCGTCGCCAGTTATCTGATCAAGGTATTCACTACCAATGGATTGAGGCGAACGCTCTGAGTGAAGGTCAGTTTGAAGACTTCGTGGCCTGTTATCAGAGTACTTACCATGTCAGAGGTCAAGCGCCATACTTGAATAGAGTGTTCTTTGAACGCTTATTCCGTTCAATGCCAGAACACTGTTTGCTTTTGTTTGCGTTTGACGCTGACGAAAGAGTGATCGCTAGCGCGCTGTTTATTAAAGGTGAATCGAGCCTATATGGGCGTTATTGGGGAGCATTAAAAGGCATTCCTTTGCTGCATTTTGAAGTGTGTTATTACGCAGGTATTGAGTACTGTATTGAACATGGTTTGAAGCGTTTTGATGCAGGAGCTCAAGGTGAACATAAATTACTGCGCGGATTTGAGCCGGTGACGACGCATTCTTTGCACTATATACAGCACCCTGAATTTCGCGGCGCAATTGATCGATTCTTAGATGAGGAGCGAGAGCATATTGAGCAGTTTAATGAGGATGCGAAACGTTGGCTGCCCTACAAAAATGTAAGCCATAGCTGAATTTTAAGCACATTTATGAAAAGGCTTTACTTGGTTAAAAAATAACATTAGAATTCGCGCCCCTAAACAAACTGCGTTAAAAACCTCTTAACGGTGGTTTTAAGCAGTTAGAACGAATTTTTAAACGTATTAATGGTAATTTGAATGCCTTCTGTAAAAGTTAAAGAAAACGAGCCATTTGATATCGCTCTTCGTCGCTTTAAGCGCTCTTGCGAAAAAGCTGGTGTATTGTCTGAAGTTCGTCGTCGCGAGCACTACGAGAAGCCAACAACTGTTCGTAAGCGTAAAGCAGCTGCAGCGGTTAAGCGTCACGCTAAGAAAGTTCAGCGTGAACAGCGTCGTTTCGAGCGTCTTTACTAAGATCAGTAAACGCTTATGTCCCAAAATGGGCTGAAGGCCAGCATTAGCTCAGCAATGAAAGACGCTATGCGCGCTAAAGAAAAAGAGCGCCTAGCAACTATTCGTCTTATCCTTGCTGAGTTCAAGCGTATAGAAGTCGACGAGCGTATCGAATTGGATGACGCACGTTGCTTAGCTGTATTAGATAAAATGCTAAAGCAGCGAAAAGACTCGTTTACACAATACACAGATGCTGGTCGTGATGACCTTGCCGACGTGGAAGCAAAGGAAATTGAAGTGATTCAAACCTTTCTTCCTAAAGCATTATCCGAAGACGAAATTAATTCGTTACTCGAAGATGCTGTTAGCGAATCTGGCGCAGAGTCAGTTCGTGACATGGGCAAGGTTATGGCTATTCTCAAACCACAGCTACAAGGTCGAGCAGACGTTGGCGCAGTGAGTGGTCTAGTAAAAAAACGTCTATCAAGTTAATCTGCTACCGCTACATTTTTTAAGTGCCTCTACTTAAAGTTTCTCTATCGGCGGAATAATCTATGGCAGGTCAAATTCCTCAAAGCTTTATTGAAGAACTGCGCGAGCGAGTGCCGCTTGTTGATGTTGTTTCTTCAAGAATCAAGCTAAAGAAAGCTGGAACTAGCTACAAAGCCTGCTGCCCATTCCATAACGAAAATACTCCCTCTTTTAACGTCAATGCGCAGAAGAATTTCTATCATTGCTTTGGTTGTGGTGCGAGCGGTGATGCGATCTCATTCTTGCGAGAGTATGACAATCTCAATTTTGTTGAAGCAGTAGAAGAACTTGCCAAGATCGCGGGTGTTGAAGTGCCGCGAGACCAGCGTCTGCAGCAAGCATATGACGAAACGAAGCCATATTTTGAAGCTTTAGATGCCGTAGATAGGCGTTATAGAGAAGCTCTCGCTAATCATACCAGTAAAGATGTCGCACAGCGTTATATAAAAATGCGCGGTTTAAGTGATGAGGTGATTGAGCGTTTTGGTATCGGTTATGCGCCAGCTGAACGAGATTTTGTTGGAGGTCAGGCGGGAGACCGGCAGCTTGCTAAGCTCGTTGAAATGAAATTGGTCTCGCAAAAGTATGAGCGACCTTTTGATCTGTTTCAGAACCGTTTGATGTTTCCTATTCGGAACATGCGTGGCAAGACTGTTGGTTTTGGTGGAAGAACCTTAGGCGACGATAAAGCAAAGTACATCAACTCTCCCGAGTCTCGTGTTTTTCACAAAAGTAACGAGATTTATGGGCTGTTCGAAGCATCTAGAGCCCTTAGAAGTATTGAAAAGCTTCTTGTTGTTGAGGGTTACATGGATGTGGTTTCTCTTGCTCAGCACGGGATTGATTATGCTGTAGCAACTTTGGGAACTGCGACTAACGCAGAAAACTTAGGTCAGCTATTACGTCGCTGCAAAAAACTGATTTTCTGTTTTGATGGTGATGCTGCGGGTATGAGAGCTGCTCAAAAGGCGATGGATAATTTGCTGCCGATGTATGAAAACGGTATGCAATTTAGCTTTTTAATTCTCCCTCAGGGAGAAGATCCTGACACCTTAATTCGCGAAGAGGGTGCGGATAATTTTGAGAAACGTATCGAGCGAGCTTTACCGCTTTCTGAGTTCTTTTTTCAGGTTCACACGCAGGGCTTAAATCTTGATTTGCCAGAAGATCGGGGCGTTCTTCGTAGCAGAGTGCAAGAGATCTTAAATGATTTACCTAAGAGTGCATTAAAGTCGGGCTTGTGGGACCGTCTTAAAGAGCTAACTAGTCCGCGTAAGAAGTTTTCTGAGCCGGGGCGTCAAGTGACACGTGAGAGCTCCGAGATTCGTGTAATTCGTACTAAAGATATCGCGATTTGTTTAGGACTATACTTCGCTCCAGAAAGACATCAGGCACTCAATGATTTAGACATTACCTTCCAGTCTGAAACAGCGGCGATGTTTGTTGGGTTCATAACCAAGTTTAAGATCATGTCGCAGCAAGATTTGATGTATCAACTTGCCGTTGATCAGCAAGGTTATCGCGAGCGATTTTTTGATTTGTTTTCGGGGATTGAAGCGATTCCAGAGCCTGATATCGCGATTGAAGAATTAGATTTCATAATAAAACGCGCAATCGAACAAAAAAAACGTGTTGATGCGCTGCGAGCAGCTAAGCTTATAACATCACCCGATCAACTAACCGACGAAGAGCGCAGCCAAGCTCAAGCAGTAACCACTCGAATATCTGAGCATCTTTAATTGTTAATAAGCTTGATTTCTGTGTTTATGATCGCACTTTTCCTTTGTGGGTGATTAATTATTCCGTATAATGGCCGACTATTTTTTAATCGGCCACCAGACAATAGGGTGAACATGCCAACAGATTCACAACAGTCGCGTTTAAAAGTACTGATTGCTCGCGGTAAAGAGCAAGGGTATTTGACTTACTCTGAAGTAAACGACCACTTACCTGAAGATATTGCTGATCCGGATCAGGTTGAAGACATTATCCGCATGATCAATGACATGGGGATTCAGGTAGTAGAAACAGCGCCAGATTCCGACTCTCTTCTTATGTCCGACGGCGACTCTACTGATGAAGTAGCTGCCGCGGAAGCCGCCGCAGCACTTGCAGCAGTAGAAACAGAAGCTGGACGAACCACTGACCCTGTTCGCATGTACATGCGTGAAATGGGTACTGTAGAACTTCTTACGCGTGACGGCGAAATTCGTATCGCGAAACGTATTGAAGAAGGCTTACGTGATGTGATGGCATCACTTGCGCATTTCCCCGGTTCGGTTGCTTCTATTGTCGCTTTGTATGATCAAATCGTAGAAGACGAAGGTCGTCTTACAGATGTATTAACTGGCTATCTTGATCCAGAAGCGGAAGCGAATATTCCTGTTCCTGTAAATCCTACCGAAGCGAAAGAAAATTCTGATGATTCGGACGATGAAGAGGAAGAAACAGATAACGGTCCAGATCCAGAAGAAGCGCGAGAGCGTTTTGAAGCGATCCGTGTTCAGTTAGACAAAGCGCTTCGTACTGAAGAGAAGCATGGCCGTGCAAGCAAAGAAACAATCAAAGAGCTTAACGAGTTAGGTGAGCTGTTTGCACCTCTTAAGCTGAATGCTAAACAGTTCGATTACTTGGTAGCTTCTGTTCGTTCAGCGAACGATGTGGTTCGTGTGAATGAGCGTAATGTCTTGTCGATTTGCTCTCGCGAGTGCGGCATGGATCGCAAAGAGTTCATTAAACGTTTCCCTGGTAATGAAGCGAATTTAAACTGGGTGAACGAACTTCTCGAAGAGAAGCATGCCGCTTCTGCCAAACTTGATTTGTACAAAGATGAAATCGTACGTTCGCAACGTAAGATTGCATTTATTGCAGAAGAAGTTGGATTGACGGTCGCGCAGTTGAAAGACGTGAACCGTCGTATTTCAATCGGTGAAGCGAAGGCGCGTCGTGCCAAGAAAGAAATGGTCGAGGCGAACTTGCGTCTTGTTATCTCGATTGCGAAAAAATACACCAACCGTGGTTTGCAGTTCCTTGATCTGATTCAGGAAGGCAACATTGGTTTGATGAAAGCCGTAGATAAGTTTGAGTATCGTCGCGGTTATAAGTTTTCTACTTACGCAACTTGGTGGATTCGTCAGGCGATTACGCGTTCTATTGCAGACCAAGCGCGTACAATCCGTATTCCAGTGCACATGATCGAAACGATCAACAAGTTGAATCGTATTTCTCGTCAGATGTTGCAAGAAATGGGTCGTGAACCAACGCCTGAAGAGCTTGGTGAACGCATGGATATGCCGGAAGAGAAGGTACGTAAAGTACTGAAGATCGCTAAGGAGCCAATCTCTATGGAAACACCAATCGGTGACGATGAAGATTCGCATCTTGGTGATTTTATCGAAGATACTATGGCTGAATCTCCAGTGGATACAGCAACAGGTGAAGGTCTTAAAGAAGCAACACGTAGTGTTCTTTCTGGTTTGACTGCTCGTGAAGCGAAAGTACTTCGTATGCGTTTTGGTATTGAAATGAATACGGACCACACTTTGGAAGAAGTTGGTAAGCAGTTTGATGTAACGCGTGAGCGTATTCGTCAGATAGAAGCCAAAGCGTTGCGTAAATTACGCCACCCAACGCGCTCTGATCATTTACGCAGCTTCTTAGACGAATAATCGTCTAGCAAAGTTTAAAGGGGCGCATTATAATGCGCCCCTTCTTCATTTAAGGCTCTCTTAGATGAAGAGATCCCCCTTCGCTCATTTTCGAAAGAGCAAAGCAAGAATGGGCCTTTAGCTCAGTTGGTTAGAGCACCCGACTCATAATCGGTAGGTCCCCAGTTCAAGTCTGGGAAGGCCCACCATTTTTGCTTGAATTTTATCCCTTCTGGTGTGGGAACCATATGTTGGCCATCTGGCCACTTTATGGTCTTCTAGGTTAACAAATTTGGCCATATGCCAAAGCGGAACGTAGCAAAAAGTGTCCCTATGGTAGCTTTGTTATGCATTTTGGGTGCATGAACCCTCAAACTAATGCATGATAGGACTAACCTTATATGGCTCACCCGTAGCCAGTATGCCCCATGCAGTTCAAACGGTTTTATTGGCGAGTGCGATGCAGCAAAGAAGGCTTTTGTGTTTACTTCTGACGCTTAGCGCCGCAACGATAAGTGGCATCGCCTCGGCAAAAGTAGAACGTCGAACCCAACCGTACTTTTTCTTCACAATCAACTTCAGACCAGTGTATGAGTTCACCAAAGCGGTAATCATTATCATAAATGCCGTCGTAGCCTTCAGCTTTACAGATTTCCTTCGCTTTGGTCGCCATTGATAGTTCTACCTGGTTTCTAGCTCCTTCTGGGCTGCCGGATTCGTACCCAAATAAGCCCAACGGCGAATTATTAATATCAGTATCGGTCCAGCTTAGGGGTCGTTGCAGAGTATAGATGTAGCACCACTTGTTTTTAGGAATGCCGGCGGCAGGTATTCGTACGCCATGCTCGTCCTCAGGCATACATTGTGGCTTGTTGGGCTTTTGTGGCTTGGAAGTGGTGGCAGAGGAAGACTGGGTCTCGCTAGCCACTTGTTGTTGTGATGGGCGATTATTGGTGCCATGCCCACCTTGATAGCTTTGACTATTGGTCTGGCTATCTTGAGCGCTTGAGCGGTTTTGGGAATCAATCTTTTGCCACTGGTTGTTCATCTTCACATAAGTTGTGCCAGCTACCGATTTCTTCGTTGGCTGCTGGTGGGCGGTATTAGCACGATTCGATGAGCTGCTTACGCCCGTACTTGGTGCATTGTATTTGATTGCGGCAGTTTTAGCAGAAGAAGGATTGTTGCTCTGCTCTTGGATAGCTTGATGCTGTTTATACTCTGCTTGCTCGCGCTTCTTCATTTCGGCAATACGGTTAATCTGTTCACGGCTTTCTGCGAAGATTTCGTCGGTGGTTTTACTGCCATGGTATTTTGATCGTAGATTAGTGAGGTTATCGGTGCTACCGCTGATGATGTCTTTGGAATAGGCGGTAAGGAATTCAGCTTTTGCATTGCCGCTAAGGCTTGAGCTATCGGCCATTGCAACACCAGCTCCTAGCGCTGCAACCATGCCCCAGTTGATATCCCAAGCGGATTCTTTTTCGCGCTCGCGTTCACGAAGCTTGAGCTCTGCTAGGTAATTGAGGTCATCCTGATATTGCTGCTGGAAGGAGGTTAAGATATCGCCATCCTTCACCTCTACTAGTTTAATCTTGGTGCCGATTCGATAATTTTCATGGGCGTAGACGCCATATTCGCTCTGACCTTTGTAGCGAATTTCACCAATGAACACTAGGTTTCCCAGCAAATGGACCTGATAAAAACGATTGTCGAGGTAGGACACGCCTGTCGTATCAGGGTGTTTGCGGAATATATATCGGTTTGAATTATAGTTACCCTCGGGCCCGCCCATGGAAGGCAAAAATATAAAGGTGCCTTCGAACTCTGCGCCATTTTTATGATGGTAAATACCTTTACTTGGATAATTGACATCCAGATCACGGAAAGGGTATTTAATTCGCGTTAACTGACCGATGAAATAATCACGGTCATGTTCATACCCGAAAACTAACAACCCCTCACTTGGGACGTCTCTATCGTAATAGGTTTTAACAGTTTTTCCGTCAAAGGAAACTTGATAGTAGCCATCAACCACAGCGCCATCTTTCCAACGGCCTTCGATCTCTAATTGGTCAGGAGCGCGCATCTTACCATAACCGTTTTCACAGTCGCCCTCGACACATACAGCGATCCCTCTTTCGTTTGGCAGCACCGTATAGGGCTGTCCGTGTTCATTGACGCTGGGCATCGAGGCACAGGAGAGCAATGTGACAGATAGCACCACAGAGGCAAGATTCTTCATGATTCTTTGTCCAAAATAATACAGCAGCGTGATCGCGGCTGAAGGCAGATTAAAACTTAGAAGGTTTCGCAGCTTTCTGAAATGACTTTTACACCTTGGTCATAACAGGTTTCTGCACCCATAATAGAAGCCAGGGACTTGGTGCGGTATTCCTGTAAACCGTGCCGTTTGAAGTCTTTTATGCGGGTAATGCTTTGAATGCGATTACCTTTGTAAGTAACGTGTTTAATACGGCCGTCTGGGAAATAGGTGGTTTCGACGGTATCGATAATACCCGGCATATCTTGAGATTCGCTGATGAGGTAAGTGCTATAGGCCTTGTTGCTGTCCCCATTTGGCGAGCCTGTACTCATAACCATATACTCCCATTTAGGGTCGTTCATGTACTCGACATCCATGATAGTCTTGGTGAGAGAGATGGAGTAGTCGTCAGCTAGGTCCATCACCATGGTAGATTGATTATCTACTTTAGAGCTTGACTCGGTTTTGGTGCCGTTGCCAAGGTCGATTTCCATAGTAGTGGCCAAGCTAGAGGTTTTTTTGACTACTCGATTCGATGGACTATCGCAGTCATCACCCGCAGGGGCGTAGGTGAGGGTATGGTCATCGCTAAGGTACTTTGTGTAATCCAAGCCTTCGGCAGCGTTTGACGTGTCATCACTTTCCATTTGCGCTAATAATGAACCTGACTCTTCTTTTTTCTCTGTGTTTTTTACTTCAGATGCAGCCAGTCTCTTTTGTATTGCTTCCTGAAACTCAGCGTAAGAGTTGTAGGTCTCTCGCGTATCGTCACATAATTGCCAACCAGTTAGGTTATAGAAATCAAGGTTTCTAGTGACGTAGACGTTGTGGTACTCATCGAAGATTTGAGCTAGCTGTACATACTTAGGGTCACTTAGGTTGGCGTGTTGGCCGACTGATGCCCCGGACTCCATGATAATTTGCTGATTAACTTGGTCCATCTGATAGTTGACCATTGCCTGCATACATCCGGTAGTACTTAGTACTGTGCCAGCGAGCAGTGAACCGTGGATTAGTTTCATAACTTCCCTTAACAAATTGAGTTTCTAAATTTTAGATGGTATCAAAGTTAGCGTGTTGATTTGCACCCAAAACTGGCCCATCAACCCCCTAACCCCCTATATTTGCATCGAATTTTGACCCACGTGCAAACCTATTCCTGCTTCCATTGAGCAGGAGATTTAGGAGTGATAAACGTGGCACTAATAAGTGTAATTCGACAGCGACACTCCCGTGAAGGCTTACCCTTCCGAGAGATCTCTCGCCGAATCGGAGTTTCGCGCAGTACTGTGCGTAAATACATCAACAACGAAGAACTTGATTCCAAGTATCCAGCCCGTAAAAGTCCAAGTAAGTTAGATGATTACGAGCGTACGTTGAGGAGCTGGCTGTTTCGCAAGCGGAACGCTACCACAAACAACGTAAATCCGTGAAGCAGTCATATCATGACTTGGCAAATGAAAAGTGGCAAGCAAGAAGTACAAGGCAGGCCCAAATCAAAACGCACGCGTCTTCGCTTAGGTTTTGCCGGCGATGATTTTAGTTACGCGATATCTCTCTTCTTACCGACACGATCTCGCTCCGCATTTGCTCTCGATCCCGAAATCAAAAAAGAATGCATATGGGCGGGAGAACGCTACTACCCTGCTCGCGTGCTGATCGATCGTGATGGGCCGATATTGAAATCTAGATCGGGACGGTCTTGGGATACTCTTAGTACACATATTCCACACTACGAAACGAGTTTTTCGCACAGCTCAGACCCGCAACGCGCTCCCGAAATCATCCAACTTCGCGATAAAATTGATCACTGGCACTTCTATGACCACTTTCGAACTGACAGTGCTGCGCCAGGACGGCAATCTTACCTTGGAAGCCGCACAACCATCTTATCTGACGATGGGCATGACCTTGCTGCTGCCCTCCAAACGGTTATAGAAATCGGCAACGAACAAGCCTTATATGAAACCATTGAAGAAGCATTTTACAGTACGCGCTTAGACATTAGCCGACATCAAATCCCCTTCATGCTCAATGCCCGCTTCATGTAGGGGGCTGACATTTAGTGATGCGAAAGCCTTAAAATAGTTGCTGTGACCTAACAATAAAGCCATCAGATAATTAACTGAAAAACTATATAAATAAACAAGTGTAATGGAATCAAGAAGATTTGAGGTGATCGCTTC
>NZ_LWGF01001087.1:0-628 GCF_001635355.1 Oleiphilus sp. HI0125 | reverse complement strand
AGATTATTGTCTATCAAGAGACAAGCGCGCCTTGGCCCATCACAAATCGCAACTTCGTTCTGAAAATGAAGGTTTCGCAAACAAACTCAAACAAGGCCGTCGTTAGGTTTTCAGCACTTGTGGAACCTGATGTGCCCGACCAAGACTGCGTGCGCGTGACGGAGCTAACTGGAGGCCGGACGCTGACACGAGAAACACCCACTTTGCTGCACATCATCTGTGAAACCTCTGCTGACCCTGCTGGAGATATTCCTGCGTAGTTAGCGAATGCATTTGTTGTAGACCAGCCTTTCAATACACTAAAAAACCTTAGGAGCATCGTTCAGGGTAAATAAGCGGGGGCTGACACCTACATCTTGTGACACCCATATCTTTTGACGCTCACATCGCTCTACGTCACAGACTACTGAGCAAGATCTACGCATACTAAGCAAACTTGCTGATTCACTCATCGTTAAAGCAAATAAGGATATTCGCTTACCGTGCCTAGTATGCCCCGCAACATTTTAGAAGTCCGTTTTATACATATCATTACGCATTGTGCGATCGTGCTCTTATCAGTACTCGCACTTGCTAGCCCTAGTTTTGGATGGGAACTAGTAAAAGACAAAGAAGGTATTCAGATATA
>NZ_LWGF01001086.1:0-1228 GCF_001635355.1 Oleiphilus sp. HI0125 | reverse complement strand
TTATCTTCTTTAGCAGCAGACTCTGGTTACGTTGTACTTATTCCTTTAGCCGGTGCGCTGTTCTACGCAGCGGGTCGCCCTCCATTAGCGGGTATTGCGGCGGCATTTGCGGGCGTTTCGGCAGGCTTTAGCGCGAATCTATTAATTGGCCCTATTGATGCATTGTTGTCGGGTATTACCACCGAAGCCGCACAATTAATGGATAAAGAAGCTTTTATCTCTCCTGCGGCGAACTATTATTTCATGGTTGCTTCAACATTCTTGATCGGCATTTTGGGCACAATTGTGACCAATAAAATTGTGATGCCTTATCTCGAAAAATCACAAAGCCAAGAAGAAGTCGAAGATGTTGAAGTCGATCAAGCAGGGCCTCTCGATGGCAAAGGCTTACGCAATGTCGGTCTGTTTACTTTGGTGTTTGTAGGCCTTGTTTTGTTGGCTGTACTACCCGAGTCAGCGCCGCTTAGACACCCCGAGACGGGAAGCATTGTTGTCTCTCCATTTATCGGCGGGATCGTCGTGATTATTTCTGTCTACTTCGCTTTAGCGGGAGCTATTTTTGGATATACGGTCAAAGAGTTCTCTTCAAGCAAAGACGTGATCGAAGCAATGGAATCAACTATGGCGACAATGGCGGGCTACGTTGTGTTGATGTTCTTCGCGGCGCAGTTCGTGAATTACTTTGGTTGGACCAATCTTGGAATGATTACAGCGATTAAAGGCGCTGCGTGGCTTGAAACTCTGAGCATTAGCCCTGTGTCTATTTTGCTGATCTTCATCGTAATGACAGCATCAATCAATTTGTTGATTGGNAGCGCATCGGCTAAATGGGCGTTGTTAGCGCCAGTCTTTGTTCCAATGTTAATGCTTTCTGGAATTTCGCCAGAAATGACGCAAGTGGCTTATCGTGTGGGGGATTCCGTGACTAACATTATCACCCCTTTAATGCCGTACTTTGGGATAGTGGTGGCCTTTGCTCAGAAATATGACAAAGAAGCTGGTATTGGTAATATCGCCGCGGTGATGTTGCCTTACAGCATCATCTTATTGATTGGCTGGGGATGCTTATTGGGCTTGTGGCTAAGCATGGGTTGGCCGCTGGGTCCTGGTGTATAAGATTCGCATCGTTAACCCGATCTCGGAATACAAAAAAGAGCGCGAGATAATAACGAATGCGTGAATCGCTTTTTCAATTCTCAGAGTATAAAAATGCTCCCAAACTTCTTTC
>NZ_LWGF01001085.1:0-1128 GCF_001635355.1 Oleiphilus sp. HI0125 | reverse complement strand
TTGGCCTGCCGCCTTTTACCTCTTCTAGAAATTTACTAGCTGCACGACTTAACTGATCTAAACCTTGCTGCTCTATGGGCATGTGCCCAGCGTTTTCCAATAAAACAACTTTTTTATTGCAGGCCAAGCGCTGATAGAACTGTTCGCTGAGTTCAAATGGCGTCCATTTATCTTCTGCTGGATGAGCCAACAAAACCGAGCACGAGTTGAAGTTCTCGGGTTCAACTTTAGGTGTTGCAATCATAATCGAAAGCATGAAATGCAGCGGTGTTCGATTTCCACCACCGTTTGGGTCGTTAACAACAAGTTGATTAAATTCGGCATTATTCGATAAAGCGTGCATTTTAGAAAACCATTTCAAAGGAAACTTTAGTGTTCCTAAAATGGGGTTTAGACATTTCAATAACGGTAAGATTGCCGAGCTCATTCGAGGGAATTTAGCGAAAGCAGCTCTAACAGAAGCCAATCGCGGATCACACAATGTGGTTGCGATAATGCCCTTAACATATTTTGATCTAGCTGCCGCATAGTACGCTAGCATCCCACCCAAGCTAAGCCCATACAATACGATTTTTTGCGGGCCTTGCTCTGATTCATGCTCAATTAAATCGACAACCAAATCTGCCCAAGNTAGGTAGTCCACCTTTCTTTCCGGCGAATCAGTTAATCCATACCCTGGAAAGTCTGGCATCACGACTTCATATCCCTTCTCATACAGGTCGAGGGCCAACGGGCTCAACAAACGTGCATAGCCACCACCTCCATGCAGCATGATCACCTTTACGTCATCTTTGGTCGATGGAACATAACGATCTAAATGAACATTGATTCCCTGCCACAACCACCACTCCTCTTTGGGCTGGTTTTGGTGATTAATCCGTAGGTGTTCCGGAAAATAATCTTGGTAGTTTTGCCAGTATGATTCACTTTGGTAACTTGGTTGCTCTTTCATCAAACTCAATTCCTCCATTGGACTGCGTAGCGCTAAACGGTGCTTTAGATAACAGAACACTATAATATGAGTATTTACTCACATTAAATACTCGCGTTTATTTATTCTCATGAAAGTCAATAAAACCACCTCAAAGCCCCGTCGCAAGCCCGCTCAGAGCCGATCATCTAATACAG
>NZ_LWGF01001084.1:0-695 GCF_001635355.1 Oleiphilus sp. HI0125 | reverse complement strand
CGTGAGTTTATACAAGCATCTTGAAAACAAATAACTTACCGCCCTCTTCTACCTAACCAGTTGCGACAGCGGCACCCGTTAATTTTATTATTTTTCTATGAACGTTTTCAGGTTGTTCAAAGCAGCTTGATAAGAACGAGCACCTATTCTCTCAACTAAACCACTGAGCATGGATAAAGAACTGTGGACACGGAGACCGATACGATATTTTACTTCAACCTCTTTCTCCATTTGCTGAATTGAAAACTCTTCCACTAATTCATCTGCATATGGAATAGAAACAGCTGAGACACGATATGCCACCTTTTGATTAGGCTGAGTAATCAAAAACTCTTCCCTAAACTGAATAAAATAATTCAGGGTTACAATCCGAGACAAGCATTCTTCCTCCTCCAATAACGCAGTTGCACTCGTCATCCCAGGAAACCAATGAGGCCAGGTATTCGGATTAATTAGCGCGTCATAAACGGTCTTTGCGTCTGAGCTAATGCGAATAGAATAAGATAGCTTGATTGGCGCAGATTCTAAAAACGAGATATCCGCCGCCTTACATTGAAATTTCATACTCTGCACAAATCCTTTTTATTGTTGTGTTTTGTGCCTGTACGCTACCAGAGTAGATCAATCGGCAGCAAACCTTCCTAACCATAAAGCACGCCCAAACAATTCAACGGACGAGAATTACAAAACATACT
>NZ_LWGF01001083.1:0-1256 GCF_001635355.1 Oleiphilus sp. HI0125 | reverse complement strand
ATCGTTATTCGTATCATTAGGGTCTGCCCATTTTAGAATGTCTTCGTCGTCAATTGATTCAATTAGCCCTAGCCCAATTAATGCACCTGCCATTCGAGGTGATTGTTGTGTGCTTGGATGGAGAGAGTGATTGCTAGGGAATGATAGAGTGTATCGGGGTTCAAAAAGCGATACGGATGTATTTGAGGCTACTGACACCATTTGAGTTGAATAGTGAATCTCCAAATTAGCTTCTGCCTGTCCATTGGGGTAAGCAAAGGGCTGTATTTGCGTACCATAAAATGGGTCTTGACCGAACTCTGGGTTGTTTAGTCTGATCACTAACCCAACCGGATTGATCACGAGATTCTCTGAGAAATCAAGCTTTGCTCTTCCGTTTTTGACATGGCATTGGGCACAAGATCGCGCGTTGTATAAAGGGCCTAGACCATCACTAGCTTGGGTGCTTGAAGGCGCAAATACCCATAGTTTTTCGAATAAGGCTTGTCCTACTCTATAGTTTAAGCCTTCTTCTAGTCCGATGCCTTTGAAAGGCTGAAGGAACGTATCAGCGCCTGTATTAGAAGCACTTAACGAGCCGGCAGGGAGATGATGATTATAATCATCGCTTTTTGAAGTATGTTCCGCAGACGTAAAGGTGCTTACATAAAAAAGAGAGGCAACTAACAGGCTGCCAAACCCTAAAATCGTTATTGGTTTGCTTGTAATCATAAACAAAAAAACCGGGCTATTAAGCCCGGGAGAGAAGCGCCAAAATGGCAAACTGAATGTTAGTTATAGTTGAGCAATTTTTTAAAGTACTGCGCTTGGGTTGTCTAAGCTGTCAGAGCCTTCAACTTCGATCTCTTCAAGATTGAGAGCCACAACAATTTTTTCGATAGTTTTGGTTTGATCCACAAGAGCGTCCACGACGTCTTGAATTACTTTATTCCCTTCCGCATTGCCTTCACCAATTAAAACATCGAAGGTGTTTCCTTTGTTCGCTTCATCAACCATTACTTGCATCGCTGACATTGTAACGTCTAGTTTGTTGCGCATTTCTTGGTCTAGTTCGGCATCTTTTGCTGCGACAAGATCTGAAAGACTTGCGCCGTCGACAACTTCTCCGCTTACCTTAGTGTAAGAGCCAAGGTAAATATTTCTAATACCTAGTGCGTCGTTGAAGTGAGATGCATGCGTGTTATCTGCAAAGCAATCGTGCTCTTCTTCTGGGTCATGAAGCATTAGGCCAAGCTTGATACGTTCACCGGCAAGCT
>NZ_LWGF01001082.1:0-1335 GCF_001635355.1 Oleiphilus sp. HI0125 | reverse complement strand
ATTGTCGCAACCGTTTGCGAAATCCTTACGCGCAAAAACCAAGCAGCTAGATCAATGTACAGTTGCGTATAAACGCGTTGTGGCGTTTGGTGTCGAGACCTACACAGAGGCGGCGCGATTTGCGATGGCGGATATATATCAGATTCTCGCGCATGACATTATGCTATCCGAGCGTCCGAAAGGTTTAAATGCTTTAGAGCAAGAGCAGTATGACATCCTATTGGAAGAGCAAGCCATTCCAATCGAAGATGAAGCGATTGCACTTCATGAGCTGAACATTAAGGCGAGTCCGAATCACGAACTCAGTGGTTGGGTTAAAGCAAGCTATGACGCACTTCAAGAGTTAAATCCAGGTATGTACAAGCGGCCAGTAACCGGAGCAGATTATGCGACATTTGATTTTTAGTCTGTTTTTGATTGGATGTATCAGTGGGTGCGCCACGAAAGACGTCAGCCAGGATATTTCTGTTAAGCCTCGGACTCCAGTTTCGATTGCGGATAAAGATAAAGCGAGCTTCATGCGATTGCAGTCGTTAATGCAGGCGCAGCAGTTCCAAAAAGCGCTAGCACTTATTCAGAAGCTGTTAGTTGATTACCCTTTACTGCCTGAGCTGCATGTTAATAAAGGGGTGGCCTTACTTAGACAATCTAAAGCAAAAGAAGCGGTTGTAGAGTTCGAACGTGCGACTTCTATTAATGACGAACTAGCCCAAGCGCACAGCTTTCTTGGAGAAGCATTGTTAGCGCAAGGACAAATTAAGCGCGCAGAGCAATCCTATCTCAAGGCATTAGCGCTAGCGCCAGATACCCTTTATGCCCATTACGGGTTAGGTGTTATATATGATTTATACCTGTTTGATTTTGATAAAGCTGAGCAGCATTACTTGGCTTTCTTGGAAGGAGCAGACGGGCGAGCACAAGAAGATCAAATAAAACATGTAAAGTTGTGGGTTAGACTGCTCAAAAGGAAATCTGCATGAAGGGATTACACATTATTCAGTTTTGCTCTTTAGTGTTGATGCTATCCTACGCCAGCTTTACAACAGCTAATGACAAATCATCGGAACAGATTAAGACTATTTCAATCATTGGTAATTCTGAATTACCTAAAGTCGAATTAGCGCTGCCATGGAGAATATCTGGCTCAGCGGACCCAACTAAGATCGAATTAGAGCCTGAGCCAATGCCTGACGTATTAAAGCCAATTTCGATGGATGAGCATAAGCGTAAAGTTTATTTTCACCATTACATCCAAATGCCAAAGTCATTTGGATCACAATAGATTTGAGTTGCTCTTAATCGATCGACAGATAACAAAAAAGGAGTAAGTTTTTT
>NZ_LWGF01001081.1:0-1318 GCF_001635355.1 Oleiphilus sp. HI0125 | reverse complement strand
AGTGCATTGTCATTACTAAACTCAGCGCGCCCTTCTCCGTGCGCCACAGCGACCGGTATACGCGTTCCCGCCATTCCTTGCAACATGATTGAATTTGATTCTAACAACTCAACCATCACTGCACGCGCTTCAAATTGCTCTGAGCGATTACGCACAAAATGCGGCCATAAATCTGCACCAGGAATAAGCTCACGCAAGTTCGATAACATCTGACAGCCGTTACACACGCCCAAGGCTAGGGTCTGATCACGATCAAAGAATGTTTGGAACTGATCCTTAACTTGCTCATTGAACAAAATCGATTTTGCCCAACCTTCACCTGCACCAAGTACGTCGCCATAAGAGAAGCCACCACATGCAACAAGCGCATTAAAATCAGCTAGATCTACGCGTTGAGCGCCGAGGTCACTCATGTGCACGTCTTGTGCTTCAAATCCTGCTCGCGTGAATGCTGCAGCCATTTCTGTTTGACCATTTACGCCTTGCTCACGCAATACAGCAATACGAGGTTTGGCCCCTGTATTAATATAAGGCGCAGCAACATCTTCATTGAGATCAAAGCTCAATTCAGCATGTAGACCAGGATTGTTGGCATCAGCTAAAGCATCAAACTCTTGCTGTGCACATTCTGAATTATCACGCAGGCTTTGCATTTTATAGCTGGTTGTAGACCACAGTTGCCACAAGCTAGAACGAGAACGCTCAATGACCGCTTTACCGTCAAAGCTACAACGCACCATGTCGTCATCATTTAATGTGCCGATCACTAACGTGTGTTCACCTAATCCTGCAGCAGTAAACTGCTGAAGCACTTCCTCGGTATCGGCAGCATTGACTTGAATCACCGCACCAAGCTCTTCATTAAACAATTCACGGGCAAAGTGTGAATCATCTTCAGCAAGCTGGTCGAGTTTGATGTCAACACCCACATGGCCTGCGAAGGACATCTCTGCCAAAGTCGCCAATAAACCGCCATCTGAACGGTCATGATAAGCCAATAGCTTACCGTCTTTGTTTAAGCCCTGAATCACAGCAAAGAAGGCTTTTAAGTCTTCAGAGTCATTAAGATCTGGCGCGATCGCACCAACCTGAGAATATACTTGAGCCAAAGCCGAACCGCCCAAACGGTTTTGACCGTTTGCAAGGTCAATCAAAATCAGAACAGTTGCTTGATCAGATACTTGCAGCTGAGGCGTTAGGGTCTGACGAACATCTACAACCGGTGCGAACCCTGAGATGATCAAAGACATTGGCGACACAACTGACTTATCTGCGCCGTCTTCTTTCCAAACTGTCTTCATAGACATCGAGTCTTTAC
>NZ_LWGF01001080.1:0-796 GCF_001635355.1 Oleiphilus sp. HI0125 | reverse complement strand
CGATCGCAACAATATTATTTTCAGAGAGATAAACATCTAATGGCTTCTCATTACGCCATGAGCTAGCAAGCAAAGGAAGATTACGAATTACTAGACCAGCTGACCAAATTTGGTCGCTTTCTACATCTTCCTCATTAACACCAGTATTACCGATGTGAGGATAGGTCAAAGTAACAATTTGTTTTGCATATGATGGGTCAGTAAGAATTTCCTGATACCCCGTCATCGCGGTGTTAAAAACAACTTCTCCAGTAGTTTCTCCATCTGCACCGATAGAGATACCCTTGAATATGGAGCCATCTTCAAGAGCTAAAATAGCGGGTTTAGTCAACACCAGTTCCTCGCGCTTGTCCAAGCAGTGTATTTTTCGTATCGAAAGAAACCGTCTTTGGCGGGCTTGAGATGCATTTAGCGAATGCTAGTTGCAAAAAAGCGAGATGAACATTTGCTCATCTCGCTTTTTATAATTCTTTCGCGTTTTTATGTACAACGCCTTATCTCAAGCGGCGGCATTGTACATATTTCACATTTTGTTGTCTATGCGATCAAAGCATTTACTGCACAAAAATTACGCGTCTCATTACTTAAGATTTAAAACATCGCGCATTTCATACAGACCGGGCTCCTGAGAATGCAACCAAGCAGCAGCACGCACCGCACCATTTGCGAACGCCATTCGACTCGATGCCTTGTGTGTAATTTCAACACGCTCTCCATCGCCCAAAAACATCACAGTATGATCACCGACAACATCACCACCGCGAACCGTTGCAAAACCAATCGTTTCTTTATTTCG
>NZ_LWGF01001079.1:0-733 GCF_001635355.1 Oleiphilus sp. HI0125 | reverse complement strand
TAAAGGCAATCGATGAACGCATCTTGATTCTCGATGGTGCGATGGGAACCATGATTCAACGCCTCGGATTCACCGAAGAAGATTATCGTGGTGAACGTTTCAAAAACTTTGATCAAGACGTAAAGGGCAATAACGACCTCTTATGCCTTACTCAAGCCGATGCCATTGCGAAGATTCATCGACAGTACTTGGACGCCGGCGCCGATATTATCGAAACCAACACCTTCAACTCCACCAAAGTGTCTCAAGCGGACTACAACATGGAAGAGTTAGTGTATGAGCTAAATTTTGAAGCCGCTCGCATCGCTCGTGAAGAAGCTGATAAGAAAACCGCTAAAGATCCATCTCGCCCGCGCTTTGTTGCCGGCGCTGTAGGCCCAACATCTCGAACTGCATCAATAAGCCCAGACGTGAACAATCCGGGCTACCGTAATGTCACATTCGAAGAACTTTATGACAATTACTATGAAGCAGTAAAAGCCTTATCTGAAGGCGGTTCAGACATCATCTTAATCGAAACTATTTTCGACACTTTGAATGCAAAAGCTGCGATTTACGCCACCGAACAATACTTTATTGACGCTGGTTTTAAACTGCCAATCATGATTTCCGGCACTATCACAGATGCCTCGGGCCGTACCTTGTCAGGTCAAACCGCAGAAGCATTCTTATATTCTGTTGATCACTGTAATCCATTAAGTGTTGGTTTTAACTGTGCGCTCGGTGCTGACGC
>NZ_LWGF01001078.1:0-910 GCF_001635355.1 Oleiphilus sp. HI0125 | reverse complement strand
TCCAAGCAGATATGGTCACCTACGGAAAAACACTCGGTGGCGGTTTGCCCGTTGGCGTCGTATGCGGCAAAGCAGAGCTAATGAAACGCTATAAAGAACACAAGCCGACGGATATATGTTTTGCGCGAGGGACCTTCAACGCACACCCATATGTCATGGGCGCCATGAATGCTTTTCTAAAACGCATAGAACAGCCGAAGTACTTGATCGAACCAGAGCGCTTAGACAAACAATGGAATACCCGAGCGCGCGTAATGAACGAAGTGTTTCAAGAAGCGGGTATTCCGATAAAAGTCGCCAACATGGCTTCTGTATTTGTGCCGATGTACACGCAAGCAAGTCGTTACAACTGGATGTATCAATACTATCTAAGAGCGGAAGGTTTGCTACTACCTTGGATTGGCACGGGACGCTTTATCTTTAGTCATAATTACAGTGATGAGGAATTCGAAACCGTCATCAAACGCATGGTTGCGGCAGGAATCGCCATGCAACATGCCGGTTGGTGGTGGCAAGCTCCGGCACTCACTAATAAATCAATCAAGCGTGATGTATTAAGAGAGCTAGTGAAAACCAAGCTGAGCGCTAAATCTAAATTGGCGAACTTAAGCTAGAATAAAAGTCTGAAGATTTAGGGTTTATATCGTCTAGACGATTCTCAATGATTTATTCGGACCAACTATGAAAAAAGCACTCATCCCCATTTTGCTCGTCACCCACATCATTGTTGGTGGCGTTGGCTTCGGCTTAGGCATTTATTTCTTGCCAATTTTAACTGCCCCACCGACTCCCTCAGAAGCAGAACTTGTTGAGTCGAGCAAATCGGCTAGCTACACCGCTACCTTTGTACGCGAACTAAAAGGCAGTGATAGTTTTCACTGGGGGGATGGCGACGTTTCACTGTCTCCTA
>NZ_LWGF01001077.1:0-15560 GCF_001635355.1 Oleiphilus sp. HI0125 | reverse complement strand
AGATGTATTAGCAGAAGACCCTCACATCACTAACGCAGCGCAAAAGCTGCATATGAGCCAACCGGCTGTTAGTAATGCATTAACACGCTTACGTGGAATTTTTAATGATGATCTTTACGTCAAAACACGCGGCGGCATGCGTCCCACACCGAAAGCATTAGAACTAAAACAACCGATACGTGATGCCTTATTTGCTATTCAGCAGCAAGTTCAACCTGAAGCAGAATTCGACCCCAAAACAGCTTCTAACACCTTCGCCATAGCAGCCAATGAATACGCAGAATCCATCGTATTCCCGGCTTTCTTTCAGTATCTAGAACAAGTTGCACCAAATATCTGTTTTGACCTTCACCCTGAAGCCGACTCAATCGCAAGCCTAACGGAACGTATTCGCTTAAAAGAGCTAGATATTGCGATCGATTACATACAGCCCAAAAGCAAAGAACTCATTTGTGAACATGTATTTGAAGAAGATCTTGTCGTGATGGCACGCAAGGGAAACCCGTACATTACGGATGAAATCATGACAGCCGAGATATATCGATCTACACCACATGTCGCATTACATCCGCGTAGTGATAAAGGCAGCCCAACCGAAATTATTCTTGGCAAAAAACAGATACAACGAGATATCAAAATACGCGCGAGCTCATTGATGAGCCTGCCAGCTATCGCGGCACGCACTAACTGCTTATGTACAGTGCCACGAAGAGTTGCCGCAAATGCACAACAAACGCTTCCACTCGAAACTTATGAGCTCCCCTTCGAGACCAATAAAATCAAAGCATATATGATCTATCACCGAGACAAACGCAATAATCAGGCACATTCTTGGCTTCGCGGTCAGATCAATATGCTCTTAGATAAACTTAGACAATCAGGGTCATGAGAGCGGCCATAATACGTCGAAACCAATGCAGTTTTTGTTCAACTAAATGCAAGCCAAATCAATATTCCCACGGATAAAAACTTGGCATATCCGTAGAGCATTTCTGTTTATATTCAGCAGGCCGCTTTTCTAAGAAAGCACTAACGCCCTCTTTACCGTCAGCAATACTTTGGTAAAACATCCCTAGAGAATCAATTTTATGTGCTTCTAAAGGATGTCCTTTTGCCGAATTTCGATACAGCATCTGGCGAGTAAGCGCTAGCGCAACAGGACTATGCTTAGCAATTCGACGAGCTAGAGCATAAGCCTCATTAAGCAACTCTTCAGCTGGCAATACATTCGTCACAAATCCAATATCTTTTGCCTCAGCACCATCAATAATGTCACCGGTAAAGCAAAGTTCTAATGATTTTGGTAAACCGACAATACGGGGCAAGAACCAAGAGGAGCATGCTTCAGGAACGATGCCTATCTTGTTAAACACAAATCCAATCCGCGCTTTTTCGGACGCGAGACGAATGTCCATTGCGCAAGTCATTGTGGCACCAATACCAACCGCGGCACCGTTAATTGCAGCAATAATCGGCTTACGACATTTATAAATTTCGAGCGTTAACTTGCCACCCTCATCACGAATACCGTCATGAATCTCAGGGGCATCAAGACGGTCATTCATATCATCTAAAGTAGGTTGTATCGCTTCATTAAGACCGAATACATTACCGTCCGCCGATAAATCCATACCTGCGCAAAAAGCTTTGCCAGCCCCCGTCACAACGACCACCTTCACTGAATCATCCCCATCAGCCTGAATAAATGCTTCGCGAAGCTCACCACTCATCTCAACGGTAAATGAATTCATTTGCTCTGGACGATTTAGACTAATCGTTAAAATGCCGTCAGCATCTATGACATAACTGATTGTTTTATACATGCGCGTTGCTCCTATTATTTTTTCAGATCAATACTTTATAACGAACGACTTGTTGTAGGATATGGAGGATACGCACCAAGACAATCAATAGACGACGAGCTTCCCGCAAAACAAACATAGCAAACGACCGGAGAGCCAATTTGAACAGCTTTACTTTTTCCACTAGCCAGCACATTAGGTGTGGTAACGGCCTAACAGACAACCTAGGTGAACTCTGTGTCGAGCATGGCTATAACCATGTAATGATCGTTACAGATTTCGACATCAAACGACTTGGTTTGCTCGATAAAGCTATAGCAAGTTTTGAACAAAACAAGATCTCTTACACCCTTTTCAGCGAAGTAGAACCAGACCCCGCAGAAGAAGTCGTACTAAGAGCCATAGAACAGGCTAAAAAACTATCCGTTGATGTCATTATTGGCTTTGGGGGCGGAAGCTCCATGGACGTTGCAAAGCTCGTCGCATTATTAGCACATCCTCAATGTACACAAAGCCTTAACGATATTTACGGCGTTGGAAATGCCAAAGGAATACGACTTCCACTAATCCAAATTCCTACAACTGCAGGCACGGGCTCTGAAGTCACGCCGGTTGCCATCGTTACAACAGGCGATACAACGAAAATGGGCGCGGTATCGCCTATTTTCTTACCCGACCTAGCCTTGCTTGATGCCAATCTAACAATCGGTTTACCCCCTCACGTGACTGCCGCAACGGGGGTCGATGCCATGGTACATGCAATCGAAGCGTACACCAGCGTTCATAAAAAGAACCCTATCTCAGATATGCTAGCCCGCGAAGCACTTAGCCTGCTGACTGCTAATATTTTTACTGCAACGCATCATGGCCATGTACTAGAAGCGCGCGAAAAAATGTTACTTGGGGCGCTCTATGCAGGACAAGCATTTGCTAACTCGCCCGTCGCAGCGGTACATGCACTCGCATACCCATTGGGTGGACATTTTCATATTCCACACGGATTAAGTAATTCCTTAGTGTTGCCGTACGTGCTGCGCTTCAACGTCGACTCAGCAGCAGAGCAATACGCGCAACTCGCTCCAATCATGTTTCCTGATCAAAGTTTTACGGGGACGAACCAAGATATTTGTGAGCAATGGATTGATCAGATTGAGAACTTAATAAAAGATCTAGGACTACCATCGACATTGCGCGAGATGAATATTGAAGAATCTTTCTTACCTACGTTAGCCAAAGACGCGATGCTACAAACCCGATTACTCGTCAATAATCCGCGAGACGTAAGCTATGAAGATGCTTTAGCCATCTATCACGCAGCATTTTAATTATTAAGGACGTCATACCAGTGGCAAATAAAGAAACAGAAGTTAGGCAGAACTATAAATCCTTTCACCCGATCACTACGCGCTGGCACGACAATGATCTTTATGGCCACGTGAATAACGTGGTGTACTACAGCTATTTCGATAGTGCCGCAAATGCATATCTTATCGAGGAAGGCGGTCTAGATATTCACAATGGATCAACGATCGCCTATGTCGTTAACTCGCACTGTAACTACCACAGTGCGATCGCATATCCAGAAAAGATTGAAGCAGGCTTACGTGTCGACAAGCTAGGCACCAGCTCCGTAACTTATGGAATTGCTATTTTCCGCGAAAAAGAAAATCAAGCAGCCGCAAATGGCCAATTCATCCACGTCTTTGTCGATAGAGAAAGCGGCAAGCCTGTCCCGATCCCAGACAAAATACGCACTGCGCTAGAGGCTATTCTAGTAACTCGAATGGCAAAGTCCGTCTAAGCAAACTCAACTTCATGAAAGTGAGGGTTTTCATCCAGAGCCCTCATGCGTTTCACAGTGTCTAAAATTACAAGGTTTTCTTGCGTTTCCATACGCAACTTCACGCATTCATTTCGGTGCTGATCATAAGCGGTATCGACCATAACGCCCTCCGCCACTTCTGCATCCTTGAGAAACAACTGAACGCGTAATTTATAAGTACAAGCAATTTCAATGTAATCGTATTGTTGGCAGGAAATCATTGAGACTCTCCATAAACTACTATCAACTTGATTTTATCCATTCTCAGCCAATCGCTGAAAGAACACCCTGGTAAATGCATCACCAGGAAAAAAGGTTTCAACCTTAATCTCTTCAGCGGTGATATCTTGTGCAGTACCAAAAGATGAGATCATGCTAAAGGTTTTAAGCGTCACGTCACCAACGGTCATGTGCATTGGTAAAATCGGAGCAATCGGAGTGGGATTTCCGAGCAGCCCTATTTTTTTATCTTCGTAATGAAAATCGGCAGCAATTTCCTTATGCAAGGCTGCTAGATAGTCATTCTCTGGATCTGCACTCAACTCACGTTGTAATCGCTGCATCATGTGCATTGCCATCTCATCCCAATTCGAGATAAACGGACGCATTCCATGCTCTGAGAAGGTCATGCGATACACATTTTTATCACCGCTCGGATCGACCTTTTGCCATACATCTTCGACCTCTCCCACCAAGCCAACTAAACGCAGAGACGCGTCATTAGCCATCAGCAGATTCCAGTTTCTGTCTGCAACAATTGCGGGGTAAGGTTCATGGTGCTTCAGGCTCATTTGTAAGGCATCTTGCACCATACTCATCTCATCATTATCCAAAGCACGCTGCTTATAAACTTGTGCAAAGCCAGCGGAATGTAAAAGCTGATTACGTTCTCTCAATGGTAGTTCGAGCGCTTCGCTGATCGTCATGACCATCTCTCGACTTGGCTTAGAGCGCCCAGATTCAAGAAAACTTAGGTGCTTTTGAGAGATGCCAGCATCGAGAGAAAAATCTAATTGAGATACTCGTCGCTGCTTGCGCCACTTTTTAAGCATCTGAGGAAATTCATGTTCACTGACGGATGAGGCAAGCATGGTCATATCTCATCATTTTTAAAAAACATGCGGGTTCATTGAGCATTCAGATTACCACGACTGAATGGCCATCTAACAATTACCTCTGAGGTAATTGTTTATATTCTTTACCTAGCCAACACTGATTATGCGTTTTCAAACCTTCAACACGAGGAAGCCATTATGAGTGAAACCACTAACCCTAGCGCGACAGCGGTAGTCAAACAACAGCGTTCATCAATTCGTAAGCCATTTCTCTGGATAACACTGACGAGCTTTTCTGTGTTTAGCATCTGGGTCATGCTCCAAGTAGGTTACTTCGGTGTATGGGAGGCGGGCTTTGTATCAAGCGGAAGCCTGCAAATATTGCTCGACTTGGTGATTGGCTGTTTCTTGATATGTAGCTGGATGATTGGTGACGCAAAAGCCCGGGATATCAATCCTATGCCTTGGGTCATCGCGGTTTGTACGACCGGCACGATAGCAGCACTGGCTTACTTACTCGCCCGAGAATATCAGTTAGATCAGTCTGAAGCGGTGACACAGTCTTCATAGCTAGTGCCGTGGAATAGGAGAAATCAGATGAACGTCATCACTATTCTTTTGGTACTCGTAGGGCTCATTAATCTTGCTCCAATATTAGGTTTATTGGGTGCTGCAAAGCTCAATGATGCCTATGCAATCAAGCTTGTATCAAACGATCTAATACTTCTTATGCGACATCGGGCTTTACTGTTCGGGATACTAGGTGGCTTCATCTTATACGCTGCTTTCGAACCAAAATATCAGAGTGCAGCGATGTTGATGGCATTAATCAGCATGGCTGGTTTTTTGGTACTTATGCTGGGTGGAGGTGAATATAACGCAGCCTTAAAGAAAGTCATGTTGATTGATATCGTTGGGATCGTGTTGCTTGGTATCGCGGCGATCTTAAAGTTCAAAGCAGCGTAATCAGCTATTTCACCATATTTCGAGCCGTTGCAAACCGTTACATACGCTGTTTCTTTTTTGACTACGCTTAGGGCGTCACACAAAGAGGAACGCCTATGAAGCGTCAACTTATCAGCCTTGTTGGCTTACTTGCTTTGAGTTTCAACTCTGTCGGAGAAGAAGACTTTAGTGTCAATATTACAGTGAGCGGCGCATCGCCTAATCAAGGCTCCGCAATACTTTCACTGTTTGAATCAAGTTCTGATCATTTGAGAAAACCTCTCATGTCCTTGCGACAAGAGGTCGATGAAAACGGCAAGGTACAGTTTCAATTGTCAGGCATGGAAAACCACTTCTATTCGGTTAGTGTTTTCTACGACAAAGACGGCAATGGGCAACTTAGCACCGGCTTTGCCGGCGTACCGATCGAACCCATTGGCTTCTCGAATAACGCGAAAGGACAATCTGGCCCTCCCTCCTTTAACCAAGCTAAATTCAATCCAGTATTATCAAGGGACCTAGAAATAAAACTTAGCAGTGTGCTTTCTGAGACCTAACAACTATTCAAAGAAATTCTTATCAAAAAGACAGTTAATTATTAACTGTCTTTTTGATTAATGTGTTCCATCCTAAATATCGTTGCCACTTTTTAATACCTAAATTGGAGAGTCCGATGCAAATTGAGTACTAAGCGTTTGTATCGCCCAGCAATCAGAACGAGTAGCAAAAACGGTTATAGAAGCTATTAAGTCTAGGAGATTAACGGGTAAGGACTAGGAGGCTTATGTTACGCCGCGTAAGATTGCCCACCAGCGACCAAAACGTAACAAACTAGCGAGCGTACCAGCGACATAGGTCCATGCAGCCGCTCTAAGCACTTCTCGAACCGCCTCAACTTGATCATCGGTAATATACTCACCGTCAATTAGAATCGGCAAAGCTTTATTAAAGCTAGCGTCAAACTCTAAAGGCAACACTAATAACTGAATGAAAACAGAAGAGAGCATCGCGATGACGCCAACGGCCGCTATCAACAAGACACTTTGCGGCACCTTCAACACCGCAGCGACGGCAGGTGCCGCCATCAAAATAAATATAGCAACGCGCTCAACTGTTATTGCCGCAGGGGTTAAGCGCTTTCGTAGTCGAGCAATCGGTTCATTTCGGTGAAACTGAATGGCGTGCCCTACTTCGTGCGCAGCGACTGCAATCGCGGACAATGACTTCCCTTGAAAGTGCGGTGCAGTAAGGCGAACCATCTTGTCGTTATCATCGTAATGATCACCGAGTTCAGTTTGCTCAACGTTTACGTCACCCAATTCAAAACGCTTAATAAGGTGATCAGCCAACTCTCCACCAGTACCAGGCATAGTTGGAATGTCTTTACCATGCTTCGCCAATACACGCTTCACCCAAAGACTAGGACCTAGCACGATCGCAACCACAATCAGAATTAAGACTACATACATACAACAAGTTCGTATTAATCAATACACACTTTATACAGAGCTTAACAGCGAGTGGATTAAAAGGTAATGGCAAACGAAACATTGATGAATACAACGCGAACATCCCGGGCGAGGCATTGAGCAATGCTCAAAGTTATGTCAAACCACGCACAGCCTTAAAATACAAAACGCCCGATGAAGTTCATCAGGCGTTTTAAGAGAAATAAGTGTCGACTTATTTCAGGACAAGACAATTACGTTAAAGCAGCTTAGATAGACGCTCGGAAATCATGGCTTCGGCATCCGCCATAATTCCTGAGATAAGCTCTTCACAGGTCGGAATATCATTAATTAAACCTGCAACCATCCCGCATGACCAGGCACCCGCATCAACTGTGCCTTCCATCATGACTTGCGGATAAACGCCTACTACGTCGTCGGCAATGTCTTCAAATTTAAGATCAGCACCTAGCTTCGCTTCGGTTTCTAAGATCTTTTCTACCGCTGGATTTACGAGCACACGCTCTGTATTCCTGAGCGAGCGCATGACCAATCGCGTATCAAGCTCTGTCGCAGCAACAATCGCTTGCTTAACATTCTCATGCACCGGTGCTTCTTTTGTTGCAATAAAACGTGTGCCCATGTTCATGCCCTCAGCACCCATAGCCAATGATGCAACCAAAGAGCGTGCGTCGGCCATTCCGCCGGAAGACAGGAATGGGATTTCGAGTTCATCGTGCGCTCTAGGCAACAGAATCATATTCGGGATGTCATCTTCCCCTGGGTGACCGCCACACTCGAAACCATCGACCGATACAGCATCACAACCAATAGACTGAGCTTTTAAAGCATGACGCACTGAGGTGCATTTATGTACGACTTTGATACCCGCATCTTTTAGCATCGGCATGTACTGAGCGGGGCTACGTCCAGCTGTTTCAACGACTTTAACGCCGCCCTTAATGATCGCATCAATATAACCCGGATAATCTGGTGAGCTAACCGTAGGCAAAAAGGTTAAGTTAACTGCGAATGGTTTGTCTGTTAGGTCATTACACTTTGCGATTTCGTTCGCTAAATCGGCAGCAGAGCGTTGTGTTAAACCCGTGATAGTTCCAAGGCCACCGGCGTTAGATACAGCCGCTGCTAACTCTGCAAAACCGACGTAATGCATGCCGCCCTGCATAATCGGATGTTCAATACCGAGCAATTCTGTAATTTTCGTTTTCATATTCATTCTCTATACGCAACGCACAAGGCGTCGCTAACTAGTGGAAGCGTTCGACCATATACAAGGCCAACTTGCGAAACATAGTCAATGCTGTATGCATCGACTACTTGTTGAATTCTGGTTTACGTCCATTTGCAAAGGCATCAACGCCCTCCCTGCCGTCAGGCGAAGCAGAGTTAGATGCTAGCGCTAAACCTTCTAGATGCATTTGGGACTCGAGCGTTTCGTTATACGTATTACGAAGCAAGCGTTTCGCATCACCCAAGGCTTTACTCGGACCACGCGCTAATTTATCCGCTAGCGACGTAAGTGCTGGCTCGAACTCATCCGATGTCACAACTGTTGTAATCATTCCCCAATCTAATGCTTCTTGCGCGCCCAGCACACGATTCGTAAGAATTAACTCGCGCGCTCGTTTATCTCCGATTAAGCGCGGAAGCGTATAAGTCAGACCACCGTCTGGGCTAAAACCAATACCTACATATGAGGTAGCGAACTTTGCTTTGTCTACCGAAATGATGACATCGCCAAGAAGAGCTAAACTCAAACCGATCCCTGCTGCGGTGCCATTAACACCCACCACAACAGGTTTCTCCATGCGTGCCAACATTGAATAGGCCGAATGCAGAGTGTCTGCAAGCTCTTTAATAGCTTTGTCGATCGAGCTTGAATTGTCTTGCATGTACTTTAGATCACCACCGCCCGAAAACAGCTTTCCCGAACCAGTTATCACAACAACGCGAACGGACTCAGCATACATACAATCTCGAACAACACTCTCAAACTCTTTCGCTAGCTCAAGATTAAAGGTATTTCCAGCATCGGGCCTTTGAAGACAAATTGTCGCCACAGCGCCACTAACGGTAAAGCTCAGGTTTTGATACGTCATAGGATTCTCATATTTATTGTTTTAACAAGGCAATAATTGACCTTAGTGAAGTCATTCAAACACATTATTGGCTGCCTTTGCATGTTCTAACATCGCGCTGCAGCAGTGATAATAGGCCATGCCGTAATGGGTCAACTTAAGAGGTCTTCTGATGCGCTCCACGAGCTTTACGCCCGTATATGCCTCAAGCGCTTTAATACGCCTGTGATAGGTTGATGAGGAGATACCAGTAAGCTTCGATGCTCGAGGTATTCCGCAATATTCAACGAGACATGCAAACGCAGCCTTATGGTTAAGCAACAAGGAGATCGACGCGTAATCGTTGATGTTTTTCATCTCATAATCTTAAGTCGATACAATCTCATCAAGGTATTGAAAAAGTTTACGCGCCCCTCTCAATCGCGTTCATACAACGCAGGCTTATTCATTTTATTGTCATACCCGAGCAAGTTTTTTCAGTAACATTGTCATGTAAATGTTTATATGATGTCATCATAAAAACATCAATACCCAAACTTTATGACCACGCCACAACAGCATTACAAAGGCCGATTTCGAAATAACACCATTACAAGAGATCTGCATACCAAGCTCAGCAATATTATTAGATGGAAATTACACGCGCCCAAAGTCATACCAAAACAATTACCGATTGTATCAGTTGATGACATTAAGAACCGCGGTGAAGGAACCACATGGATTGGGCATGCCACTTTCTGATCAGTATTAATGGCAAGCATATTCTGACCGACCCAGTATTCTCTGATCGCACATCCCCCTTCCCAACTCGTCGGTCCAAAACGCGCGACACCACCAGCATGTGCTATTAAAGATTTACCTCCAATCGACTACGTTGTTCTATCGCATGATCACTACGACCATCTTGATGAAAACTCAGTACTTGAGCTCAACGAACGCTTCAAACCACAGTTCATCCTCCCGCTTAAATGTGGGGTTTGGTTCGACAAACGCGGCATCCACAATTGGGTTGAATTAGATTAGTGGCAATCTACCAAGATATGGGATATTGAATTTCATTGTGTACCGACACAACACTTTATTGGACGAGGATTAAAGCCTAACCCTACCCTCTGGGCGGGCTGGGTTATTGAATCTAACCCTCTATCTAATGAAACTCCTCATAAAATTTTCTTCGCCGGAGATACGGGATATTCCAAAGACTTTAAAGATATAGGTAATGAGCATGGTCCTATTGATCTCGCGCTCATTCCTATTGGCGCATACGAACCCCGATGGTTTATTAAGGAAGTGCAAGTTAATCCTGAAGAAGCCGTTCGCACTCATTTAGACGTTAAGTCTAAACAATCTATTAGCATGCATTGGGGGAGTTTTATTCTTACTGATGAGCCAATGAATGAGCCACCGATCCAACTTACGAAGGCCCTCAACAAACACAAGGTCGATCATGATGTATTTGTGACAATACAACATGGCTCTCATCATCCTCTCTCGCCCATCATCTGATACCAAACATAGGAAATCTAATGCCAAGCACATTCAACCTTGAAGAACTCATCGAACGCTTTAATGACGATTTTTCTAGCCAACGCCTTGACCAAGTAATGAGTTACTTCGCTGAACAGTCAGAATTTAAAGATCTCAACGGAAAAACAGCAAAGGGAAAGAACGCTATTAAAAAAGCTTTTCAACGTCTTTTTGATGGCGCTTATGGCAAGGTCACATTTATCCCAAAAAACATGTTTGTCGACCAGGAAAAACGACAGGCCAATTTTGTGTGGGCATGCCAGCATGAAATGCTTTCTAGTGCGAGTCTCAACCTTCCCAATAAATTCTTGTTTAAAGCGCTTAAAATACGCAACGGAAGTGCCTTTTTCTGGCATGGCGTTGATTACTTCATCTTTGATGAGGAACTTAAAATCATAAGTAAACAGACCTACGGCAAAGCGGCTTTCGCGCAGTTTATAAAAGGGCACTTCTCAAATAAATAATGCTACGAGCGCTAAAAATCTTCTTTTTGGTAGCACTATATGGCAGATATTGACGAGCTTATGGCGTGACATACTGTTCTAAATTGTCTGATTAAGACATGTAATAGACACTCCAAACGAAGCACCAAAAAAGAATAGTAATGGAGCTAAGATGTCAGACGACTTAACCCAACTCAACAAAGAAGCTATCGCGTCAGCTCAAAAATACATGGGCAAAATAAGCTGGCTTACCGTCATATATACTTTTAGCGTTGTGATCGGAACAATTGCGTTTCTCTACTTCTATTCGCAAGGTGATATTCCTCTTATTCCTGCGATCGTTGGTCTAGCAGCTTTGACTTATTTTTCTTATAGCGCACTGCACGAAGCGGCGCATGGGAACATTAACGGGAATAACAAAAAGCTTCAGTGGCTCAATGATCTATGCGGTTACCTCGCCGCACCACTTATTTCAGTGCCATACGCGTCGCACAGATATGAGCACATGAATCATCATCGACATACTAACCAAGCTGACAAGGACCCTGACTTTGTCATCAGCGGCATGCAACATGGATTTGTATCGTTCATTAAAACCGTTCTAGTTTTTATTTGGATGCAAATCACTTACTTCGCGCGCGTAAAGTGGGATACAGCACCAACAAAAGAGCGCGCAATTTATTGCGCGGAGCTTATGTTTAGCCTTGGTTGGAGAGTTGCCTTACTCGCCTATGCGCCAAGTATAGAATTAGCGTTGGTCTTGGTTCTAGGTTTCCTGTTAGGTGGTACGTTCACGGCCTACTGGTTCGCTTACAGACCACATATCCCTTATCAAGAAACGGCGCGTTATCGCAATACCAATAACTTAATTGTTCCAGTTTGGCTGAAGCCTTTTGAATGGATCTGGGTTGGTCAAAACCTGCACGCTATTCATCACTTGTTTCCTCGCGTGCCTTTTTACAAGTACCACGCGCTTTATAGTGATATCGAGCCTATATTGCGAAAACAAGGTACGCCTATCCTCGGCGTATTCAGTAGAAAACCTGTGTAAGAAAGAAAAAAGACATAAAAAAAGCAGCCTATTGGCTGCTTTTTCGTCTACTCAACGACGTAAGATCTAGTTCTAGGCAAAGTCGTTGCTTAAACGCGCTTTCGGATACAAGCTAGGCCAAGAAGCCCCAAACCTAAGAGCGCTAACGTGCTAGGTTCTGGAACAGCAGTCACTCTTAAACCTGCTAAAGCGAAGTCTTGATCAGAGTCGTCACCAGCACCCTGAGGTACAGTGAATTGGATCCAAGACGTACGATCTGTGCTATCAAAGCCAGTCAGAATGCTTAAGAAGCCAGCACCACCAGCACTACCAGGACCTGCAGGAATAAATGGCGAATCAGCATATGGGCCAGGCTTCAAACGATAACCAAGATATTCGTTATTAAACAAATCCAACACCAAGGCCACCGATTGCACCCGGACCCTCGTTGCCATTAAACGTAAAAGTGCCAACGTTTGCTCTTAGTGTGACATCGCCAATTCCTGCAACATCATTTGTATATGTTTCTTCACCATTTACACCAGCCCATTCAGTTGACGTAAAATCGATCAAAACAGCCTGCGCAGGTAAAGCAACCGCTAGTAAAGCTGGAGCTAAAAGCGCTTTCATTCTGTTTATCATGTCTTAAGCAACCTTTGTAAGGCTTACATTTTGTAAGCTGTTGAATTTAATAGAATTCAATATTGTAAGGAATTCTTGGTTTTTTCTAAGCATTATTGAACTCAAATATGGGCTCTAAAGGATCAACATTATAAGCTGCAAGAAGAGAATTAACTGCACTAAATCGAGACTCAGCGCTAGCAAAATTCATGAAAAGTAAGTCATGCTTTCATCGCTTAAAACTTCTGCTGCTAGACAATAACGGACCTTAAGATCTGGCATCAAAGTTTAACTCTGAACATTACCTTTGTTCGGATAGCAGACTTTTGAGGGAGGCTTGAATCATCGCTTTCCGTCCCACTAGCTCCAAACATCCTCACCAGGAAAATCAGGCCAGCGCTAATACAATTCGATTCATTGCAAAGGATGAGAAAGCAAACATTTTTGCCTTGTGTTTATACGCTTATTTCATCGCTAAGCAGTTTGCCACCAACCAAGCTCCGAGCCTTCATTTTCTGTTTGGTTCCAACCGCCTCTAACAAGCTCATTTAGTATGAGGTCAGGATCTAATTGCTGAATGAACTTCGTAACTTTTAAAGCATCATCTCGACTAATGTCGACTGCGTCATCATCGTCTGCATTCGCATACCCTGAGACCGAGGAAATCTGTCTCCTGCCACCTTTTGAAGAAATTGCTACCTCAAAGCAAATATCTTTGCCTTCTACCACATAGCCATGCTCTTTCTCTTGTATGACTATTTTGTATTCATTCATCTTTCGTTTAATACCCTTACTAGTTTTAAATTATGTTGGGTACCCATAGATTACCCTTAGTGTGTTACGTAGCGAGACCAAAGTCTTTTGATTCCAGAACCCCGTCCAAATCCTTAGTTGCCGTTAAAGAGCGACCTTAGCTCTTATCGAAGTTTGATGGCTTCTTAGTCGAACAACATGGCGGCACCGGGTCGTGACCGCCAGGATGCATAGGATGGCACCGAGACAGCCGCTTTATTGTTAACCAAACTCCTTTGAGCGCGCCATGAGTTTTTAGAGCTTCGACGGCATATTCTGAACAAGTTGGCGTAAAACGACAACGAGGACCAATAATGGGGCTAATAAATAATTGATAAAACTTTACTAACAGAATCAATAGCGCTACTGGCAAGCGCTTAATCTTCTGAAGATAGCTAGCTAGATCCCTTTTCACTAAAAAAAATCCTAACTCGCCGAAGATGAAATCACAGGGGGCTCCTTCGAACTCTTCGCTGAATTGTATTGATGAGTTTCTTGTTTATGTTTATCCGTTGTTTGCTCATCTAGATACACAACTTTTTCTTCGCTAAGCATTAAATCTCGCATATCCGCAACATATAAATGAAAGTCTTTGATCTCGCTATTGGGAATCGATTTAAGCATAGGAATATCTGCGGTCATTGGATTAACTGGCCGACCTTTGATGTGCAACTCATAATGTAAATGAGGACCAGTAGAGCGACCTGTATTTCCAGAAAGAGCAATGACTTGACCACGTTCAACCTGCTGACCTTTCTTTACCAGTATCTTGCTAAGATGAAGAAATCGTGTCGAGTAAGGGCCAAACTCATCTATATCAATATATTTACCTGCGTAGCGATGGGAGGCAACACGGGTGACACGACCATGTCCTGTAGAAAGTATCGGCGTGCCAGTTGGCATCGCAAAATCGACCCCATTATGAGGCTTCACCCTTCCGGTAACAGGGTGGACTCGTCGAGGGTTGAAATGAGAGCTTATGCGATATTTCTTTTTTGTTGGATAACGTAAAAGTGCGGGTACTAAGCTTTCGCCCTGTGCGTTGTAGTATGAGCCATCACTGTGTAGGTAGGCGCCAAATTCTTTCCCCCTAGATAGAACGCGTGCAGCAAGCAATCGATCTTTACCGATCGTCTTTCCTTCAACAGTCTCGCGTTCCATGATGACTTGAAAGTGGTCACCAGCTCGTAGGTCTCGTCTAAAGTTGAGGGAGCTTTTGAGAAGCTGAGTAATCGTCATAACACCGTTATCGGTTAGACCTGAAGATGAGGCCGAAACATAAAAACTGCCGTCTATCTGCCCACGTGTCACCTCGGCAATTTTGTCTGTTGGAGTAAGCTCTTCTTGGTATATGAAATCATCGTTGTTGTATTGATACGTAACTGTCTTACTTGGATCAACGATGCGAGACAAGGCTTCGAGTCGATTGTCTTCACGCTCGATACGAAAAATCAGTTGATCCCCTGGTTGTAAAACATCCAGCTCTAAATACGGTTCATCAGCCTCTATAATTTCATATAGCTCGTTGATAGAGAGCTGCTTTCGCTCGAATATCGCCTCTAGAGTATCGCCTTCCACTACTGTGTAACGCTGGTCTCGAAACCGTTTTTCTTGCGATTTTTGAGGGAGATGATTATTTGTTGAATCCTGTTTTTGATCGATGAGCTCAATAGGAATGATGCGTTGATTAGTGGTAGAGGCTGATGGTGATGTAGAGCTGACACTGTACCAAAGCAAGCTTATGAGACCAATAAAACCGAAAGATACTTGAATTCGACCAATGAGCAGCTTATTAAAAGTGATTCTGTTACGTCGCATTTTTTATTCATTTTTCTTAATGAGGAAACCGTCCATAGCCGATATTAAACCTTAACTCCCTCTGATATGTATTTACTATCATCGCAACGAGAATTAATATAGTTACGATATAACATATCATTCTATTCTACTTAGCTCGCATAGCAATAGTAAGATAT
>NZ_LWGF01001076.1:0-884 GCF_001635355.1 Oleiphilus sp. HI0125 | reverse complement strand
GCGGTACGCGGTAAATCGGTCAAGATCCGTGTTCCGACTCAAGTGACTTGTAATGTTTGTAAAGGCTCTGGTGCGAAAAAAGGCACGCAGCCTGAGACCTGTGGTACTTGTCATGGTCAGGGTCAAGTGCGTATGCAGCAAGGCTTTTTCAGCGTTCAGCAAACCTGCCCAACGTGTCATGGTCGCGGGCAAATTATTAAAGATCCTTGTCGTGCTTGTCATGGCACAGGCGTGCAAGAAGAGAATAAAACGCTTTCAGTGAAAGTGCCAGCGGGCGTTGATACGGGTGATCGTATTCGTTTGGCTGGAGAGGGTGAAGCGGGTGCAATGGGTGGCCCAGCCGGAGATCTTTATGTTCAGGTTTCGGTTAAAGAGCATCCTATTTTTGTTCGTGACGGTGCAAACTTGTATTGTGATGTGCCAATCAGTGTCGTGGATGCAGCGTTGGGTGGTGAGCTGGAAGTGCCAACACTTGATGGCCGCGTCAAACTGAAAATCCCTGCTGAAACGCAAAGCGGTAAGATGTTCCGTTTACGCGGTAAGGGTGTGAAGCCTGTTCGTGGTGGAGCTGTTGGAGATTTGATGTGTCGTGTCGCGGTAGAAACGCCAGTAAATCTGACTAAAAAGCAAAAAGAGTTGTTGAAAGAGTTTCAAGAGACTCTTGAAAGTGGGTCGAAGAAACATGCGCCCCAGAAGCATTCTTGGTTTGAGGGGGTTAAAAGCTTCTTTGACGACATGAAGCTTTAGTGCAGGACTGCATGCTATTTTCACCTCAAGCTTTGTTAACAGTGTACTCAAATGCTCACTTACTTCGTGTAAGCTCAGCTTTTCCGTGCACTTTCGCCTCGCTTGATGCAAAAATATCTATCTAGTAGGTGTGTGCC
>NZ_LWGF01001075.1:0-880 GCF_001635355.1 Oleiphilus sp. HI0125 | reverse complement strand
TCCAATCGATACTGTAATACGCCTCATCCAAACTACTCGCCAACTGCCTTGATACATATGGCGCATCGAATAAGTTATCCATCTTGAGCCGAATACCATTTACGTATCCCTGCATACGCATGACTTTCGCAGCATCTTCTAGATGGATCAGAGCAAGCTGCCCATCTAAGTCGGCACCAACACGAAAAATACCACTAACCGTAAAACGCTTTAGCCGAGGAAAAACACCTGCCGGCGTTAACGAAGCTTCAGGTAATACGACAGTAACGCGATCCCCTTTTTGCACACGCAATTGTCGTGCAAGCATATCGCCCAGAACTATTCGAAATTCCCCGCTTTGAAGATCGTCCAGACTACCTTGCACCATGTGGTTCTCAATAATCGAGACCGTTTTCTCCTCTTCTGGCAACACGCCATTCAATTGCGCTCCTTGAACAAGACCCGAAGCGCTCAACATACCTTTGATTTGAATAAAAGGAGCGGCAGAGACTACTTTAGGATGCGCAGTCACTAATTCGTCAACGCTCTGCCAATCTTGCATCGTGGCATAGGGTTTAATAACAGCGTGAGGAACCATTCCCAATATGCGCGTTCTGAGCTCTCGATCGAAGCCATTCATTACCGAAAGAACGGTAATCAACAAGGCAACACCGATAATCAAACCAAGCATCGATATGACAGATATAAACGATATAAAGTGGTTGCTTCGTTTTACAGACGTATAACGATAACCAATGAGTGCGGGATACCAATTTTTCATGACAGCATTAAATCACATGATGGGTACAGGCAATAGTTACTGCCCTGCAATGCACTTTATTCCATCAAAAAAAGAGCAAAGACTTCAAGTATTTGCTTTAATGAATACATCAATTTTGAA
>NZ_LWGF01001074.1:0-1312 GCF_001635355.1 Oleiphilus sp. HI0125 | reverse complement strand
GACTGAAGTTTTTTTACCCACAAGTCAGTCAAAAACAACACGCTCACCGAAGATGATAGTGCAGCACCTAGATTGAATAAAAGCATCTCGATATAACTAAAACCGCTGCCCGCAGCAATGAGTGGGCCTAGGTAGGTTTTCCACAGACTTAAAAAGTACATGGTCGCAGCTTGCAGAAAATACGTGTCATCCATTTGTTCGCACTACTATTTATTTTGCGTTGATTGTGCGCGACTCTTTAATCAGCAGCAAGGCAAGAATGGTTTTTATGCGATTCAGTTGTACCTCAGCCTTATCGTCTCGTAAGTTGATTAAAGGCGACTCGAAGATCCTCTTTAGAAGTAATGCCGTGCAGAGTATTCGTTAGTCTTCCGTGCTTGTTGAATAGCAATAGCGTTGTCTTAGGAGCTTGGTATTTGCCAGCGAAAGTTTTGCCTTTCTTGTTGGCGAGGTTAGCAATTTTGAATTGTATGTCCTCGTCATACTCGGATTGGAGTGCATCTACGTTGCGCTTTAGTTGTGCGCAATTTCGGCAGTTTGGATCATGCACTTGAACCACAGTCGCTGTGCCATTGCCGATCACGGAAAGATCCTGCGTTATCTGAATTACGTGACTATAGGCTGCTAAGCAAACGCCAAGAAAGGCTGCGAATACAGCGCTAATTTCAAGTTTTTTCAGGGTCTTAGGTGCAATTTTTTTACGTTTTACCTTTTGAGTTTTAGTAGTAGATGATTTCCCATGGCGTGCCATGATGCCTCCAGTGCGATTCTTTGCTGCTGAAAAAGACAGGGCTCTTGTGACATTCACGGTATAAAAAAGTTCATTCCAGTAAGGGATCTGGGCATGTCATCTTATGCCGTGATACATTCGTATAGTTAATCTTCGATCACAACAACAAACAGATTAAGCGGTAGCGACTTTCCATGATTATTAATCAAGATACTTTGAACTTCCTTCTTTATGACGTGTTTCAAGCAGAGGCCCTTACTGAGTTAGATGCCTACAAAGACCATGATCGTAGTACCTTTGATGGTGTTATCGATACGTCGCTTAAAATCGCACAAGACTACTTCTTACCGCACAACGCGAAGGCTGACGCAAATGAGCCAAGCTTTGATGGTGAAAGCGTATCGACCATTCCTGAGGTGAAAGAAGCGTGGAAGCATTTTACTGAAGCTGGATTGATTAATGCGCGTCATCGATTTGATGAGGGTGGAATGCAGCTGCCTGCGTTGGTGCATTCAGCATGCATGGGTTTGTTTACAGGCGCGAATCCGAGCACGGCTGGTTATCCATTCTTAACGAGTGCGG
>NZ_LWGF01001073.1:0-1100 GCF_001635355.1 Oleiphilus sp. HI0125 | reverse complement strand
CGCAAACAAACACTACTTAATACGAACCGAAAAACACTTGAAAAACAGCTAGCAGAGCTGAAAGACCAGACAAACCGAAGAAACGTCACGCTTTCGCAACTCAATAAAGAAATCAAAACTAAGTCAGGTGAACTTACTTCACTCAAAGAAAGTCAAAAACAACTCGAAGAACTACTTGTCCAAGTTGAGAAAAGCATATCAGAACTAAAACTTCCTGAGGCTTCAACGCCGTTTATCAAGCAAAAATCTAAACTTCCTTGGCCAAGCCGTGGTAGAGTTCTAGAGCGTTTTGGGGCTCGCCTTGCACAAGGTAAGTTACGATCTAATGGCATACGAATTCAAGCAAAGGAAGATGCTGGAGTAAAAGCGGTCCATTACGGTCGTGTCGTATTCTCAGACTGGTTAAGAGGCTTCGGCCTGCTCATTATTTTAGATCACGGCGATAACTATCTAAGCCTTTATGGAAACAATAAGAGCTTGCATCGAAGCGTAGGTGACTGGGTTAACCCAGGCGAAGTTATCGCGCATGCAGGCAATAGCGGTGGTCGAGAGCGCCCTAGTTTATACTTCGAAATACGAAAGAATGGTAAGCCGCAAGATCCACGTAAATGGCTAAGCAAATAACATCAGGAAGTCAGGAATGAATTTGAATTTACTCAGAGCTTTAATTATCACGTTTACAGCATACAGCGCTGTATCATTCGCAGACGATACCTCTAGTCCTGAAAATACAACGAACACTGAATCTGGCGCCCCCTCTGAAGCCGTTGCTGAAGGCGACAATTCTGAGAATGCTCAACCAGACCCGCTCCCACTGAATGATCTCAGAAAATTCGCTGACGTATTCGGAAAGATCAAAGCCGCTTACGTTGAAGAAATTGATGACCAGACGCTCATCAAGCACGCCATCCGAGGAATGCTAAACGGTCTAGACCCACACTCTTCTTATCTAGAGCCTGTCGCATACGATGACCTAAAGCAAAACACTTCTGGCTCCTTTGGTGGATTAGGAATTGAAGTAGGTATGGAGAATGGCTTCGTCAAAGTTATCGCTCCCATCGACGAAACACCTGCTCATCTTGGTGGAATTGAAGCTGGCG
>NZ_LWGF01001072.1:0-1191 GCF_001635355.1 Oleiphilus sp. HI0125 | reverse complement strand
GCGCCTGACATGCACCCTGGCGCTCCATCTAGATCTTGAGTCAGATCTGAATTGCTCACTAGGTTGTCGAAGTTCAGTACGATTTGTTGGCTGCTTGGATCGAAGTTTGTTAAGGCTATTTTAGNGCGATTCGGACGCGCACATGTCACGGTTTCACCGAGTTGAGGATCTCCAGAACAATTGGTGCTCCCGAGATGAAAGTTCCATGAAGAAGCTGAAAAGCCAAGGTCGCTTGGTCGAATGATTCCGCCGACTGGTGCTACGTCGAGTCGCGCAAACTTGTNACCATTTTGCCAATTCCAATGCATGCTCGTCTGATCTAATGGTGCTACGGCCGTTGCTCTATCTGCGTGATTTAATTCAGAGGGAATGCCAAGTGAAAAGGTAATGCCAGTGAACGCGACATTGGCTGGAGCGCTCACGGTTCCTTCAACCTGAGTGTTTGTATTTTTCGTAGCGCCCGAACAGCTCGTATCTTTGTTCATGAAATCGAGCAAGCCCACGTTCTCGTGGTTCCAAGAGTTGTCTTCTAAGTCCAGTGCATACTCATTACTCTGATCATCTGTAAGTCTGATGTCATGCACATAGAATCTAAACTCTCTGATATCAGCATTGGTATTGTTTGTGCCTAGGCCTGTCAGTTGTGTATCGCAATCAATTGATACGTTATTGGCTTCTGCTGCAAATGCGATGGAAACATCTTGTTCTTGTAGGGCGTTGACGTTAGTAGAGCCGCCTGATGAGCAGGCAGCCAAAAGGGCGCATGTTGAGATAGCAGTAAAGTGTGAAAGTTTCATGATGCTCTTGTCCTAATAAAATGAATAAATATTGGCTTTAGGTGGAGCACAGGTCTGAATCTAGAGGATGTCTTCATCAAGCACAATGTATGCACGCGCATGCTTAGAAAAATAAGCAGGCTGACACTGGCTTAGCAATGAAGTTAAATCTAATTGTTGATGACTGTGCTCAAGAGAGCGTCATAGGAGGGGCGCGCGCGCGTTGAAAACTTGTTTTACGCGAAATCGCATTAATTGATCCTGAGCGGATGAAGTCTTGAGTAGGCGAGAATTGCGTGTGCGACAAGTTGCTCGCCAAATGGGCTAGGGCACCTGCCGAAAAGCTACATTGTTCATCTGCGTCGTGAACATTGTGGTTCTGTTCAGAATCACTATCTGTAATAAATACTTGTTT
>NZ_LWGF01001071.1:0-834 GCF_001635355.1 Oleiphilus sp. HI0125 | reverse complement strand
CTAGAACAAGGATACCAAGCGTTGTTACATCTAAGAACTTGTCAGCTGAAAGCTTAGAACCAACAGACAAACCAAGGAAGATAGTTACAACGTTGATCAATGCATTCTGCGCAGTATCAGAAAGACGATCTACTACACCACACTCTTTCATCAAGTTACCAAGACAGAACATACCAAGAAGTGGCGCAGCATCCGGTAGGAACAACGCAACCAAAATCAATACCGCAATTGGGAACAAGATTTTTTCTAATTGGTGTACTGGACGTAACTGAACCATCTGGATCTTACGCTCTTCAGCATTCGTCAAAGCATTCATGATTGGTGGCTGAAGCACAGGAACCAATGCCATGTATGAATATGCCGCAACAGCGATTGCGCCCAATAAATGTGGCGCTAGAACACTAGCAACATAAATCGACGTTGGGCCATCCGCACCACCGATAATACCGATCGCTGCAGCTTCGCCAATATTGAATTCCATTACGCCTGTCATGGTTAAAACCGCTGCACCTAGAACGGTACCAAAGATACCGAACTGCGCCGCTGCACCTAACAAGATCGTACGAGGGTTAGCAAGCAATGGACCGAAGTCAGTCATCGCACCAACACCCAAGAAGATCAAAAGAGGACCAACTGTACTACCAATAATAACGCTATAGAAGTTCGCCAACATGCCGTTAGCATAACCTGCATTCTTAGCGATTTGATCTGCAGCAAATACCGTAGATGCATTACCTTCTGCATAAGCAGCTTTGAATGCCTTCAATGTTTCAGCAGTAATTTCTTGCCCTGCTTCAAAAGGAATCTTCAGAACCTCTGAAAGAGCAAGCATAA
>NZ_LWGF01001070.1:0-778 GCF_001635355.1 Oleiphilus sp. HI0125 | reverse complement strand
GATTGACGACATCGTAATTGAGGTCCGCGGCAAGCTGCCTCAAATTTTGGAACAGCAACGTGAAAATTTACGTAACCGCTTTGCTGAGCTCAGTGTTGATTTGGACGAACAACGTATCGAACAAGAAATGGTCGTCCTTGCGCAAAAGTCTGATGTTGATGAAGAGTTAGATCGCCTAGACGCACATGTAAAAGAAGTCCGAAAAGTGCTGAAGAAGAAAGAACCTGTTGGACGCCGACTCGACTTTCTAATGCAAGAGCTGAACAGAGAAGCCAACACACTCTCATCTAAATCAATCGTGACCGACACAACACGCGCAGCTGTTGAGCTCAAAGTATTAATAGAACAAATGCGAGAGCAAGTGCAAAACGTCGAGTAAAGACTATCGTTTACTCCCTATCTTTATAGCCAAAGTGGCTGTAAACTGTGCCGGCTTAAACCAGTCGCCGATTTACAGCCTCTTGCGTAAATTTTCGCGGCAGCATTACTCTTAATGTAGGGAATAAGCGATCAATGACGACCACGCATACTTCAGGCAAGTTATACATAATTGCCGCACCTTCCGGTGCAGGGAAAACCAGTCTCGTTCACGAGTTAGTGAATCGCTACAAAAACATCACCGTCTCTGTTTCTCACACTACTCGCGACAAACGTCCTGGTGAAGAAGACGGCATTAACTACAACTTCGTTAGCACCGACACGTTTAAATCTTTAATCGATCAAGGCGACTTTCTCGAGCATGCAGAAGTATTCGGCAACTACTATGGCACGTCAAAAG
>NZ_LWGF01001069.1:0-641 GCF_001635355.1 Oleiphilus sp. HI0125 | reverse complement strand
TCCTGTAGCGAATTATGGAATGCCAAATCACCTTCGTGTATCAATCGGTCTTCCTGAAGAAAACGCTCGTTTTATTGAAGTTTTGGAGTCGCTTAGTCATGGCTAGCGATTCGCTAAGTTTAGCGATGCAAGAATTAAAAGGGCTCACCGTTTCGGTTGTTGGGCTTGGTCTAATTGGCGGTTCTTTAACAAAGTGCTTGAGGGAGCAAGGCGTTGTCTCGAAGACGGTCGGGTATACGCTTGATTCAAATCACGCAAAGCTCGGTATTGAATTAGGTGCTGTGGATGTAGCTGCTGAAACAATTGCTGAAGCAGTTTCTGGCGCAGATATCATTGTGTTGGCAGTTCCAGTTCAAGCATTTGAGAGTGTGCTGCAAGAGGTTAAACCATTCATCAAGCCCGGTGCTGTACTGACCGATGTAGGAAGTGTTAAGGGTAACTTTGTTTCTGCAGTCGAGTCGGTGTTCGGCGATGTGCCAGAGTTTGTTGTTCCTGGTCACCCGATTGCTGGATCAGAAAAGAGTGGAGTTACTGCCGCAAATAGTTCGCTCTACCAAAATCATAAAGTGATTCTTACTCCCTTAACGCATACTGATGAGCGAGCATTATCCTTAGTTGACGCGATGTGGAGCGCTTGTGGT
>NZ_LWGF01001068.1:0-948 GCF_001635355.1 Oleiphilus sp. HI0125 | reverse complement strand
CGCGACGGTGTTGATTGAAAAGTTTTCGGTGAACAAAGAACACATTCTGATTTCAGGGCAGGGGTTCGATTATCCAATTGCTGATAATTCAACCAAGCGCGGTCGCGCAAAAAATCGCCGCATGATCACTTATTTCGCAAAGCATGACCGATTCCAGAAAACGCAATGGAACATATGGACGGTTGAATTACGCTCGAATCAAAACGACAGTGAAGATAAACGTCGTTTTCAAACTGTTGATATCGAAGAGGCGTTATAACTATGGCTTTTTCAATTAAGAGATGCATTGGCGTTGTATTGCTCTTAAGTTTGCTAGCAGCTTGCGCTAGTAATGACGTGAACACCGAACCGCAGCATGAAGAGCGGGCATCGGAACAATCTGCTGATGATGCTGTGAACACAGAGTTGGTCAGTGCGCCTCAGGAACGAGAGCTCAGAATTGGAATATCTAATTTTGCCGAGCAAGATCTAATCTATGAACTAACCAAAGCATGGTTGGCGAAAAACACAAAGACTCAGCATATTCGTTTAAAGGCCGTGAATTTCGAGAACTTCACAGGCGCGGTAAATGCGATGCGTGACGACAAAATTGATCTTTACTGGGGTTACACAGCGTCATTTTTGAGTGCTTACAATATCAAAACCTCACCACCGTACGACGCTAAACTCGTCTATGAGAGAGTGAAATCTGTTCTAGCAGAAAACGAAAGCCAGTTTTCTCTTCTAGATTACTCTCCTTTGCATAATGATTATGCCTTTGTTGTGCGCAGAGATATTCAAGATTTTGTCGCTGTGCGTGACTTATCTGAGGTCGCGAGCTCAAACCGAAAGTGGGTGTTTGGCATTGAACCAGATTATCTCGAGTATCGGGATCATGACGGATGGGAAGCACTCGCCAAGTTTTATGGATTTAATCTCGCCAATATCGAGATTAAGCAGATCTACGAG
>NZ_LWGF01001067.1:0-1418 GCF_001635355.1 Oleiphilus sp. HI0125 | reverse complement strand
CAAGTCGGTACGCCGACTATTTCAATAGGAAAACATAGATCATTAGTAAGCTTTCGAATCACCATTAATTGTTGAAAGTCTTTTTCTCCAAATATGGCTTGGTCTGGCTGAACCATGTTGAAAAGCTTCGTAACGATGGTAGCAACACCGTCAAAGTGTTTTTCCCTACTCGCACCACAGTGATGTTTGGTTATGTCTGGGACATGAACGGTTGACTCAGCCTTCAAGCCCCCAGGATATACTTCAAAAATATTAGGCGCGAACAATACATCACAGTTTCGAGCTGCTAATAAGGAGCTATCTTTTTCAAGAGTTCGAGGATAAGAGTCAAAGTCTTCGTTTTCACCAAATTGCAGGGGATTAACGAAGATTGTTGCTACCGTAAAAGAATTTGATTCACGAGCGCGATCAACAAGCCGTAAATGACCTTCATGTAAGTTACCCATTGTAGGGACAAGGCCGATTTTATGATTAGCTTTACGTGCTTGATTGAGTTCTTCACGTAATTCTTTAAGAGTATGAAGTATTTTCATAAAGGTTTAGAAGCTATGTTCCGGTCCGGGAAAAGAGCCATTTTTTACAGCTTGATCGTAAGCTTGAATCGCACTTTGCACTGAATCAGTTTCAGCCAAAAAGTTTTTCACGAAACGAGGTAGTTTGCCTGAAGTAAGACCTAGCATATCGTGTACAACTAGTACTTGCCCATCAGTAACATTACCTGCACCAATTCCAATAACTGGAACCGAAACAGCCTTGGTGATTTGCTCTGCAAGTTGAGTCGGCACACATTCAAGAAGAATCATATCGGCACCTGCTTGTTCTAGTTCCTTCACTGCATCAAGCATTGCTTTAGCCGAATTGTCTTCTTTGCCTTGAACTCGATAACCGCCGAGTTTGTTAACAGATTGTGGAGTGAGACCAAGGTGAGCACATACAGGTATGCCTCGATAACTTAGCTCTTCTATAGATTCTTTTAGCCAAGCACCACCTTCAACTTTAATAATGTGAGCACCTGCTTGCATTAACAGACCTGCATTATGAATCGTCTGTTCGATGCTGTTATTTGCATTGAAGGGTAGGTCAGCCATGATCAAGCTGCGGGAATTGCCACTTTTCACACAAGCGGTGTGGTAAAGCATATCATCCATGGTAACAGGAAGCGTGCTGTCGTTGCCTTGAAGCACCATGCCCAAAGAGTCACCGATCAACAGTACATCGATTCCTGCCTCATTCGATAAGGCAGAAAAACACGCATCGTAACTGGTGAGACAAGAAAATTTCTTACCTTCTTCCTTCAGTTTCTTCAACGATAAAGTGGTGGTGGTCATAAGCCCTTTTTCCAAGTGGGTAATTGCATGCAAAGACTAGCTATATGTTGGCTTAAGAACAAGCCAAATTTATTTCAATCTTAACGAGAT
>NZ_LWGF01001066.1:0-27330 GCF_001635355.1 Oleiphilus sp. HI0125 | reverse complement strand
CACTATGATATTTTACTAAGCAAACTGCACTAATGAACTAAGGAATAATTACCGTGGCGAAAAAGAGAGATGAGTCTGGGATTCTCCCAGAAGTAGTTCATTTCTTCGATAAAGATTCAAACACCTTTTCTTATATTGTTATTGACCCCACCACTAAACACTGTGCAATTATCGATTCAGTATTAGACTTTAATTACGCGTCTGGTCGAATCTCGCATGATAGTGCAGATAGACTTATCCGTTATGTGCAAAATAAATCTTTGTCTCTCGAATGGATCATTGAGACGCACGTGCATGCGGATCATTTATCAGCAGCACCATATATAAAAGAGAGGTTAGGGGGAAGATTAGCGATCGGAGAACAGATCTTGACGGTTCAAGACTGCTTCGGAAAAATCTTCAATGAAGGTAGCAAATTTGCTCGCGATGGATCGCAGTTCGACTATCTGTTTGCCATGGACGAGCAATATAAGATTGGCAATATTGAGTGCATTGCGCTGTTTACTCCTGGACATACCGCCGCTTGTGTGACGCATGTGATTGGTGATGCAGCTTTCGTTGGCGATACCTTATTCATGCCTGATTCGGGCACGGCACGGTGTGATTTTCCTGGCGGTAGCGCGAGCGTATTGTATGACTCTATTCAGAAGATATTTTCCCTTCCCGATGAAACACGCCTTTATATGTGCCACGACTACCAACCTGATGGTCGTGAACTGGAGTTCGTCTCTACCGTTGGAGAGCGGAAAAACAAAAACGTTCATATCTCGACAACGATAAAGAAAGTAGACTTTGTTTCATTAAGAGAACAGCGAGACGCGACACTAGATATGCCGCGTTTAATTATTCCTTCCTTACAAGTAAACATGCGGGCTGGATTTTTGCTCGACGCTGAAGATAACGGCGTTCGTTACTTTAAGGTTCCAATTAATGCCTTTGGTTAAAACAAACAAGCACTGAGAATATTATGGAAATTAAAAAGATTGCAGAAAAATATACGGTTTCAGATCAGATTACTGTTGTCGACGTTTCTAGCTTAGCTGACATGGGTATAGAACTTCTTATTTGTAACCGTCCGAATGGCGAGGCTGCCGATCAAACTCCATATGAAGAGATTGCGCAAGCGGCAGAGAAACTTGGAATTAAGTTCGTTGCCATTCCTTTTGCCGGAGGTCAACTTCAAGCAAGCCAAGTCCAAGAATTTAAAAGCGAACTTGATGCGGGTCTCGTAACGCATGCTTATTGCCGAACGGGCAATCGTTGCACGATCATATGGGAAGAAAGCAGCAAAATTTAATCGATTTTCTTTTGGGTTGATGACTCTGTGAATCAGTATTATTCGAAGCAGTTATTTGTTAACGATATTATCGCTGCGTTTATCGTAACTGCTTTGCTGATTCCTCAATCCATTGCTTACGCAATGCTGGCCGGCCTTCCTCCTCAGGTCGGTTTATTTTCTAGTATTTTACCCATCGTTGTTTATAGCCTTTTTGGTAGCAGTACGACGCTATCTGTGGGGCCTGTCGCAATCATCTCCTTAATGACCGCATCGGCCATAGGTTCAGTTAGTGAAAATGTGGATGTCGGATACGCAGAAGCAAGTATTGTACTGGCTTTGCTGTCGGGGCTTTTCCTCGTCTTGTTTGGTTTATTTCGGCTCGGGCTGATCATTAACTTTATATCAAAGCCAGTCGTGTCAGGATTTATTACGGCTTCTAGTTTGATTATTGTTGCGAAGCAAATAGATCATTTTTCGGCGTTTGATATCTCGTCGTTTAATTCAACATTAGCGCTTGGCGTAACCTGCTTGACAATCCTTTTATTAAATAAACAATTTGGTACTCAGATTTTCTCGCGCTTAATGCCAGCGGGTATCGCGAATTTAATCAGCAAAGCAGTGCCATTTTTTCTAGTCGTTTTAGCTTCGTGTATGTCGTTCTTTTTTGACCTAGAAGCAATAGGGGTTGCAGTTGTTGGTTATATACCTCAGGGGTTGCCTAGTATCTCTTTTGCCGAAGTTGATGTTTCGATTGTCGAGAAGCTGGCATTACCGGCTTTAATGATTTGTTTGATTGGGTATGTCGAGTCTGTATCGATTGCTCAAACTCTTGGTGCTAAAAAGCGAGAAACTATTATCCCGAATCGTGAGCTTATTGGACTCGGAGCGTCAAATATTGCATCTGGCCTATCCGGAGGAATGCCAGTTACCGGAGGGTTTTCACGATCTGCCGTGAATTTTGAGGCCGGCGCAGCGACTAAGTTATCTAACCTATATGTAGCACTTGGTGTTGCGTTGGCGGCACTGTTTTTAACGCCCTATATCTATTACCTCCCAAAAGTTGTTTTGGCCTCGTTGATCATTGTTGCTGTTATTGGGTTGATGGAGTTTGTGGTGTTTAAACGTACGTGGCTCTATTCAAAAAGTGATTTTCTTGCTGTAGCAGCGACCGTGGTTATCACGCTTACTTCGGGCGTTGAGGCTGGTGTTATTTCGGGTGTAATTATTTCCTTATGTCTTCACTTATACAGGACGTCTAAACCGCACATTGCAGAGGTTGGGTTATTAGAGGGAACAGAGCACTTTAGGAACGTGAAGCGATTTGATGTGACGACTTGTCCCAGAGTGCTGAGTGTGAGGCAGGATGAAAGTTTGTTTTTTGCAAACGCTGAGATGTTGCAAGCATACGTTCTTAATGAGCTATACAAGCGCGATCAAATTGCCCATGTGATTATTCAATGCAGCGCGGTAAACGAAGTTGACTATAGTGCGTTAACCATGCTCGAGAACCTCAATAACAAATTATTCGAACAAGGTGTTTTACTGCACTTGTCTGAAGTGAAAGGTCCTGTTGATGACAAACTTGCAACTGCTGGGTTTTATGACCGTTTGACGGGTAACAAGTACTTATCCCAATATGATGCCTTTGAAGCGCTGAAGCGCTAAATCTTTAACTATACTCCTGCCGAAAATTACGTAGGAGATACTGTGAAGACTTCCATCTTTTTGTTTTTTATTCTGGTTTGGCCATGTCTTGCCTCGAGTGCTGTTGTTGATGCGACTCAACCTCCATGGAATGTAATAGGTAAGTTGCGTGTTGAAGCGAAGCAATCCTGTACGGCAACGCTTGTTTCGCCCGATACCGTATTGACCGCCGCGCACTGCATATACGACTACAAAACCCGTTCTTATTTTTCACCGAATAAAATTCATTTCCTAGCGGGCTTGAATGCCGGAGCTTTGGTCGCGCAGTCTGAAGCGATGAGTTACACCGTTGCTGCGAAGCATTTGCCTGAAGGAACTTTCGACGATCAGGCCCTACTTAAAGACTGGGCTCTAGTGCGTTTACGATATCCGGTTGGCTGTATGTTAGGTCATATGAAACCCGGCGATCACACAAACTCCTTTCAACGCTTTATGATTGCAGGCTATCCAAAGTCTGATCCTTCTCGTATTCATGCAGAGCAGAGCTGTAAGTTAGCGTTACCACCCAAAAAGAACCAAATGATTAGAATAAAAGACTGTGCGGTTGAACATGGTGATTCCGGTGCCGCACTGGTTGGACTGAATGGCAATAAAGCAACGTTGCTTGGCGTACTATCTGCAGCCACTAATGATAGTAAAGGAAGATTTAGAGCATTTGTCGTACCTTCAGACGCTTTTTTGAAAAGTATTAAAAAACTACCTCAGAGCTGTGAAAAATTGATGCCTGAATATTGACCTGAAAGGTCATGTTGCGACTGGCCGCTTATCACAACACTCATCTGCATTAAGCGCCGTAAGGCTTAAGAGTTTTAGTTAGGCTGTAACTTCTCACGACAATAAGAAGGTTTAGAGATGACTATAACTAATGAAATTTTAGTTCCTGTAGTAGTGCTTGTTGCATGGTCGCTTGTGCAATGGTTGTGGATGTTAGCAACCCGACTTCCCGCAATTAAGGCGTCAGGAATGACATTAGACGCAACGATTCCTAACGGCGAACAAATGGCAAGTTTGCCATCGAAAGCGAGGTGGAAGGCTGATAATTACAACCATCTAATGGAGCAGCCAACTGTATTTTATGCGCTTGCGATAAGTATGGCTTTACTCGGTCTTGGAGAGGGTTTGAACGAAACACTTGCATGGGCTTATGTGGGCTTGAGAATCGTTCATAGCTTGTTTCAATCACTCTTTAATAAAATTGAATTGCGTTTCATGTTATTTGCGTTATCAAACGTGCCGTTATTCTGGTTAACGATTAACACTTTGACCTCATTATCGTAGCGATTTGCGAAATTAGAGATGAGCCAATGGCTGTCACGCTCATCTCTAATTACCAGATTTAGAAATCTAACTCTTTTATTGTTTTGACTATTTCAATTGGGATGTGGTGTTTCTGATTAGTGTTGTAATCAAAGAACACAATTGTTCCTTCTCCCTCAGCTGCGATTCGGCCTGATTTGTCGCTTTTAACAAAATACTTCATCGTAAATCTATCTGCACTTAACTCGGTTATTTTCGTCGCAACTGTTATGTTGTCTGGGTATGTCAGCGGCGCTTTAAAGCGGCATTGCGTTGAACCCAAGATTGGCCCGATACCATGAATTTGCATGTATTCGTTGATTCCAGTCTCTTCAAAGTAGGCAATTCGAGCACTCTCAAAGTATTTGAAATAAACCACGTTATTCACATGTTGGAATGCATCCATTTCTCCCCATGCGACCGGGAGATGTATTTTGATATTGCAGTTATCGAAGGTCTCAGACACGAACGTTTTCCTTTATTGTTTTGTGCTTAGAACTTAACAAATACTTCTACTCGATAACAGTTTTTAGTTTGATTGCTAAACTATAGAGCTCGTACGTGAGGATGATGTATGCGCGAGCAAAAACAAAAAGGGCTGCACGGGTGGATTAGATTACTGGAGGGTAGCCAAGCCGCTACGCTTGCTGGATTACTTAAAGAATTAGATCGCTTGACTGCAAGTGACGATTCATCTGCGATTCAGTTAGGCGAGGTATTGAGAAAGGACGCGAGTCTTACAAGTCATATTATAAGGATTGGAAATTCCATCCAGTTTAACCCGAGTTCAACACCTGTTACGACCGTTAGCCGAGCAATTATAAATATTGGATTTAAACATATACGTAGTGTGTGCTTGGCCGTAAAAGTACTTGAGTTGTTTTCGATGAACAATGCGAGCGACCAGGTGGCAGACCGTTTGGTAACGGGACTTCATTCTTCTTTTCAAGCGCGTGCTTTGTGTTCCCGACTCAATGAAACCGAGCGTGAAGAGGTGTTCATAGCTTGTCTGCTGAGTCAGTTAGTCGAATTACTTATCTTATCGTCTTGTGATCCGGAAGGGAATTTATATGCGAGCAAGGTTGAGGCTAGCACTACAACAGAAGAGCGAAACATTATCGCCAATAATGTTCTAGGAACTCGCTTAGATACCTTGTCGAAAACACTAATGAAACGCTGGCAGATAGATGGATTAATTAATGATCTCTATAACCCCAGAGCGGTTGATCAGCGTCTGAAAGCTATAGTGCTTGGTCAAGATGCATGTGAAGCGGTTGAATCGGGGGAAGACAGTCGAGTCTTCAAAAGTGTGTTGAAGAAAATGGTCGCATATACCGGTAAAACCGGAGTACATGTGAAAAGAGATGTCCGCGCTGCACGTTATGAAGCATTGCTGGCAATCAAGGAATTTGATGATCAAAAGATTATTACTTGTGCGCAGCGCCGCTTGTCAGATAACAGCGATTCAAGCGAAGTAGATGCTGTACAACAAAGCTCTGAGGGAAGTGGGCTGTCTGCTGAAGATGATGTAAACGCTGACTCTGATCCACAGATTATTCTTCAGAATGATACGAACGAGTCTGATAGTGGTTTGGTAAAGCAAGTAAAAACGCATCATGACTTTGACGTGCAAAAACAGCTGCATGTAAGTCAAAAGCTTACCGAAATGTTGTTGGCAAACGAATTTGAAATGAATGGTTTTTTCCGTTTGCTGCTGCGAGGTGTTTATTATGGCGCGGGCTTTGAACGCTGTGCATTGTTCCTTAAAAATACAACTACTCATCGGTATGTGTGTAAGTTAAGTGATGGCATCTCAAAGATATCGAGCAATGTGTCGGTGACGCAAGAGATAGAGCAGAGCGCCTCATTCGAACAAGCAATGGTTAGCGAAAAAGCGTTTATCTTTAAAGTCGGCGATGCTGACAGTGATAAAAAACTCGATGCGCTTGCTTTCAAAACGGGTGTTGAGACTTGTTTGGTTGCAGTGTTGAAGTCGCAGTTTAAACCGATTGGTTTTTTATATGCAGATCTTTGTGAGAGTAAGCGAGAAATCGACACGGCATACGTAGAGCGGTTTAACCAACTCTACGTTCAGTCAAAACTAGCGTTGAACATAATTGGCAAGAAAAGTTGAATACTTAGCCTTGCGTGATATCAACATAGACCGTGATGCGTTGGCCTGGCTGAAGATATTTTTTTCCGCCAAGCTTGTTCCATTTTTTTAGCTCGTTGATCGAGACCTTGTATCTATTGGCTATGCGCCATAAAGAGTCACCGTTGCGTACGCGATAGCTGAGTTTTTTGAGCTTATCTCTCGGGGCATACGAGCTTGCTATCGAAGGCTGATAACGTGTTGAAGCAGGTTTTGCTGAGGCTTTTTGTGCAGCTGTATTCGACCAAATTAGCAGTGTTTTACCTGGTCGAAGAACATCTCCAGGTGCCATTGCATTCCATTTTGCTAGCTGGCGAACGCCTACTTTGTGCGCGCGAGCTATATCCCAGAAGGTATCTCCAGATTTCACCTTATAGAAAACCTTACTGGCTCCGTTCTTACCCCTGACTTTCGTCTGCGCGGAGCTGATACGGTTTTGCTCACTCATGTTGTAGAAATGCTTGTTCTTCGACGCCACGGGGATTAGTAAATTTTGGCCTTGGTAAATAGTATTGCCGGGAATATTGTTTACTTGTCGAATCAATGAAGGGGTCGTGTGGAATTTTTTAGCAATAGTACCCAGAGCGTCGCCACGTTTCACGACATAGCTATCCCAAGTTAAGCGCTGTTTTTTGGGGAGTTGCGATAGCTTCTCTTCGAATGATTTTGAAATACTGCTAGGCAGTAAAAGGCGGTGTGGGCCGGCAGGAGGTGTCGCCCACTGGTTTAATCCCGGATTGAGTTGATAGATTTCCTCTATATCAATTTCAGCTAATGAAGCCGCTTGAGCAAGGTCAATCTGCGAATCTAGTGCGATCACATTAAAGTATTTTTGATTCGCGATGGGTTTGAGCTCAAGTCCATACTTTGATGGATCGGCAACAATTTTAGCCATCGCGATTAGTTTAGGAACGTAAGCGCGCGTTTCTTTTGGTAGCTTTAATGACCAAAAGTCAATGGGCTTTCCCGCTTTTTTGTTTCGTTTGATTGATTTGCTAACACGCCCAGGTCCAGTGTTATAGGAAGCGAGTGCGTGCATCCAATTACCATCAAAACGTTTGTTGAGCCAACGCAAGTATTTAATAGCACCTTCTGTCGAAAGAATTACATCCCTGCGTCCGTCGTACCACCAATTTTGATGCATGCCATACATTTTCCCGGTGCCTGGGATAAATTGCCAAAGCCCAGACGCTCGCCCATGACTGTAGGCAAATGGGTTAAATGCGCTCTCTACAATAGGAAGTAAGGCTAATTCCAAAGGAAGGTTTTCTTCTTCTAATCGTTCAACGATGTAGTACATATAACGTGCAGATCGCGTAAACACGCGGTCCAAGTAAGCTGGGTGCTTCACATACCAATTTAACTGTGCACGTATGCGATGATTATCTTCGCTCAAATCAAATTCTAGGCCGTCTCGAATACGTTGTAGCAAATCAGTAGGTCTGCCGATCGCTTCGACCACTTCAACCGGCAATGGCTGATGTTCCGTCTCTACGAGCCAACCGTTCGGCGCGTGGGGGAACATCAAAGGTTTGAGAGCGACTTCATCTAAATAATCTTCGAACCAAGTGATATGAATAGTTTCTAGAGGAGGAACAAAAACTTGCTCGGTTTCATCAATAGTAGCGATCTCACTATCTTTATTGATATTGGCTTTAGACGCAGTATTCAGAGTACTACAGCCATTTAAAAAAATGAGAGCGACAAAAAGCAAACGGAACATGTGTGAACTAACTACCTTGGTTACATCAAGAAAAAAACTTAAGCGTTATCTTTTGCATGGCGTATTGCCGCGAAGCGATCTTCTGCTTCTGACAACGCTTTATAGTTGAGTGTTTGGAGATTATCGATGATCTCCGGATCAGATTCCCTTAAAAAAGGATTAATTTTTAATTCCTGGGACAACGTTGTCGGGATTGTTGACTCATTATTCTCACGTTTGAGGGTGCATTGATTGTGATAGTCCTGAAGATCTTTATTATTCGGCATAAGCGACAACGCGAAATCTAAATTAGATAGTGTGTACTCATGGGCGCAATAAATTTGCGTTTCGGCAGGAAGGTTTTGCAGCTTTCTAAGTGAGTCGTGCATTTGTTTGGCGGTGCCTTCGAATAAGCGGCCACAGCCAGCTGAAAACAAAGTGTCACCACAAAATAGATGCGTACTTTCTTCATTGGACAGAACGAACGCTATGTGATCAAGAGTATGGCCCGGAACGTCAATAACCGAGAAAGAGTTTCCGCCGGCAATTACCGAATCTCCTTCTCTGACTTGTTCCTTGATACCACCGAAGCGTGATTCTGTACTGCCTATAACGCGGAGATTTGGGAAGGTTGTCCCAAGCGTTTGTATTCCTCCTACATGGTCGGGGTGATGATGCGTTACAAGTGCGGCTTCAAGATCCAAATTATTATCTTCTAAAAATCTTAGTACTGGCGTTGCATCACCAGGATCAACAATAACAGCTGTTGAATCGTCATGGATACACCAAATGTAGTTATCTCGAAATGCCGAAATCGTTGAAATGGTACAATGAGCCATGTTAAACCGCCGTAGTTCTGTGATTACTTTAAGCTACGATAGTATACTGAGTTGTGCTGCAAGCAATACTTAAGCTTCATACATGAATTGAGGACGCGTTTTGACCATAGATGTTAGAACAGATGATGACGATTCTTTGAAAAAAATTGCCCATTATCAGTATGTTCAAAAACAATTAGAAGGCTGGTTCCAAACAAGCGCCGGACGTGAATTGCTGGCCGACCAGCGGCGTTGTATAAACGGCCTGATTGAAAGGAATGTTGGTGTTCATCAGGCTGAATTGTGTGTATCTCATCGCATACCTGTTGGAAATGCGAGCGGCTTAGGTCATCGGTTTTATGTCGTTCCGAACTATGAAGTAGAAATGCCTAACAACACCTTGGTTTGTCAGACAACAGACATCGCATTGCCGCATGACAGTGCTGACTTAGTGATTATGCATCACGCTTTGGATTTCAGTCCTTCTCCTCATCAAACTTTGCGCGAAACCTCTCGTATCTTAAAGTCCAACGGTACTTTGGTTTTAATTGGGTTCAATCCACTGAGTTTGTGGGGTTTGGCTAAATTAGCCAATAGATCTCGATCTGGCATCTGGATGAATCGCTTTTTATCAGGCAATAGAGTCGCTGATTGGTTAACGCTGTTGGACTTCAAAATTGAAAGTCATAAATATCACTTTTATGCCCCAACCATTAATCGCCCTGGTTTAGCTAAGCGCTTTGCTTGGATAGAGAGTGTCGTCAACGCCAAGGTGCCATTGGGCGCTTACTACGTTATTATGGCGCGCAAACAGCAGTTGGGTTTGATTAATACCTCTCGACGATGGGCGCGAAAGCCCAACGTCATCGGATTGCCCGTAGCGAATCGACAATCGAGAGATTCGGAAAAATAGTTTTTATTACCGCCTAGATCAATATTCATGAGTACAGAAATAGATATTTATACCGACGGTGCGTGCAAGGGTAACCCAGGCCCCGGAGGCTGGGGAGCTCTGCTTATAAGCGGTACACACAGAAAAGAATTGTTTGGTGGTGAGCTAGATACTACGAACAATAAAATGGAGTTAACTGGTGCCATTGAAGGGCTTCGTGCATTAAAAAGGCCTAGTAAAGTACGTCTTTTTACTGACTCTCAGTATGTAAAGAATGGTATTGAAACTTGGATTCACGGTTGGAAAAAGAACAATTGGAAGACCTCTGCTAAGAAAGCCGTAAAAAATGCTGATTTGTGGAAAGCGCTAGATGCGATGTGCCAAAGCCATGAAGTTGAGTGGCATTGGGTAAAAGGTCACAGCAATCATACCGAGAATGATATCGCAGACGCACTGGCGAACAAAGGTGTTGAGTACGCACTCAATAACAAAGGGTAGATGTAAGAATGAGACAGGTAGTTCTAGATACCGAAACCACGGGTATTGACCCAAAACAAGGTCATCGCATTATTGAAATCGGTTGCGTTGAGTTGATCGATCGTAAGCTGACTGGCAATCATTACCATGTTTACATTAACCCTGATCGCGTTGTCGAAGAAGAGGCGATTTCCGTTCACGGCATTACCAATGAGTTCTTAGAAGACAAATCTCGTTTTGCTCAGATAGCCGATGATTTTTTCGCATTCGTTGATGGTTCGGAACTTGTCATTCATAACGCAGCGTTCGACGTTGGCTTTATTAACCATGAATTCTCGTTGCTCAATCCTAAACGTCAAGTTATTGAAAGTAACTGTGGTGTTCTTGATACCTTGGCAATGGCGCGAGAAAAACATCCTGGCCAAAAGAACAATCTGGATGCTCTCTGTAAGCGTTATGGGATAGATAATGGACATCGTACACTTCACGGCGCGTTACTAGATGCCGAGATTCTTGCAGACGTATATCTATTACTGAGTGGCGGGCAATCTGCTTTTGAACTCGATGCAAATAGTGCATCTGGTGGACAGGTCGGAGACATTCGACGACTGGATCGTTCATCTGGTCAATCATTATTGGTATGTAGTGCTCAAAGTGATGAAATTGAAGCGCATAACCTATACATGGAAAAGCTACAAAAATCGTCCGGAAAAACTCTTTGGTAATAATGGCTTAGTTATTTTTATTAATTCCTTTTCTCCACAAGTCCTTGCTTGTTAAGCGCCGAAAATGATCTATAAATTAAAGGTATAGATTAAAAGTAGGTTCCGGCTTAGTGCCATACTAAGTTTACAAACACAAAGATTGGAGTGGTGTCATTATGTCGCATGAAATAAATAGCGCGACTTTAGACGTTGTACATAAGGAAGTAGAGAACACCTTACAAGCGGTAGAACAGAGTCTTTCTCGGTTTCTTGATGATAGGGATAGCGGTGAAGACCTTCAAAATTGCATCGATCAATTAAATCAGTTGCGCGGTATTTTTGTTGTTGTTGAGCTCCAAGGTGCCGAAACACTTGCTGCCGAAGCGGTCCAGCTAGCTACTGAAGTACCGGTTGGGGCTGCTGATGATAAAAACGAATTATTATCGAAGCTCAGTGATTCCGTGTTTGTGCTGAAACGTTACACAGAGTTCTTGCAAACTGAGAAAATTGATTTTCCAGAGTTACTCCTAGACACAATTAATCAATTAAGGTTGCAGCGAAAAAAATCTGTATTTTTAGAATCACATTTCCATGAGTTTGATTCAACTAAGCAGATTGATTTAGCTGCGGTAATCGCTTTAGATAAATTTTCCCCGCTCGGTGACTTTTCTCACCATGCTCATCGCTATCGTCACATGTTCCAGACTGGTTTGCTTTCGATCTTGCGTTCCAATGATACAACTGTAGCTCTCAAGCTTATTGATCGTTCTCTGGAGGGGGCTGCTCGTCTCAGCGTAGGTTATGCGATGGCGCCACTATATGCCTATGCGCGAGAACTCGTTTCTAGCCTCGAACATAATCAAACTGAATTTACGGATGAGCGTAAGCGGCTATTTATGCAGATTGAGAAGCTCTTTCGTTTGATGGTAAGTAATGGTGAAGATTCTCGAGATGAGTCGCCAGACCAAGAGCTGATGCGTGAAATTGCTTTTCTACATGCAGTGGTTGATCAAAATAATCTGTCTGCTAAACAAGTTCTTGATCAGATTGATCTTGCTGTACGTTATACAGAACAGGAGCGTGTAGATGCCAAATCGCGTTTGATGGGGCCGGGCTCTCAAGTTATAGATTCTTTATCTCAGGCTGTCAGTGAAGACTTAATGACAATTAAGGAAAAGCTCGATCTCTTTGAACGTGGATCTAGTATTGATGAAGAAGATATCAACTTGGTCTCTGAGGTCTTAACTCGCCTGTCGAGTGTTTTAATTGTTTTGAACCTGCCTAGACTTAGTGCTGACTGTACGGACAAAGCAGCCATTGTTCAGTCGTGGATAGGAGCAGAAGAGTCAATTGTTGAGAATGATCTGCTGTTAGTGGCAGACTCAATCATTGGCGTTGAAGCTGCTTTGGCAAAATATAAAGAGTCTGGAAGTGATATTGACCATGTTCTAGTTGAGAAGGATCCTGATAATCACTTCTTGAAAGAAGCCAATATGATGGTTGTTGAGGAGTCACAAAGCAGTTTGGTGTTGACGAAACGCTCTATTACAGCTTATGTCGAATCCGCTGGTGATAAGTTGCATTTAACAAATATCGGGCAGGCACTCGATTCAGCGCGTGGCGGAATGCTTTTACTCGGTAGAGCGCGCGTCGCGAGTGTGATTGCTGCTAGTGAAAAGTGCATTCAGCAAGAGTTATTAGATTCACAATCACTGCCTGATGAAAAGCTTTTGGAAACCTTGGCAGACGCTTTATCGTCTATCGAATACTACATTGACTCTCTAGGTAAAAGTAGCTCATCGAATGATGACCTGCTTAAACTGAGTGAAGATAGTCTTAAATCTATCGGGTACGACGTAGTCGCATGATGTGCGGCAATTGAGCAACAAAAAAGGCGACATGAAGTCGCCTTTTTTGTTGCACTAAACAGCGGAATTACATGCTGAATAGTTCGCCAAGCTTAGTAGCTAGCATCATGTCGCCTTCTGCACGAAGTTGACCAGCCATGAATGCTTGCATGCCGTCAGTTTCGCCACTTACGATACCGTTAAGTGTTTCAGTGCTCATGATCAAAGTTACTGAAGGATCTTCGTGATCGCCTTCTGCTAGTGCGCAAGTGCCATCAGCAATTGTAAGGTTGTAGTTAGCATCGTCTTCAATGTTGAATTGGAAAACTAAGTCCAAGCCAGCTGCTGCATCAGCGTTAAAGTTGTTTTTTAGCGTTTCAAAAGTTGAAGCTACAGACATGAGAATACCCTTCATTTTATCTGTTAATTATAAGCCAGAGAAATCTAGCTCACTAAATCTTATAGGTGCCTGATTATTAGATTTCAGGAAACGAGCACCCGTCAGTTTTCCAGTACAAACCGAAAAACGAGACAGCAGAGTAGGTTGTATGAACAATCATGTCAACACTTAGCAATCAAACGCTCGTTCGATTTAATTACAAGCACCCCAAACCTTGTAATAGTTGGCAAAAACCCTAATATCGATAGCACGAAATTTTAATGATAAAAGAGGTGGTAGTGGAATTCTTAAGCGAGTACGGAATCTTCTTGGCTAAAGCAATTACGGTCTTGGTAGTTTTGCTTGTTGTAATCATTGCAGTCGCAGCTGCTTCGTCGAAAGGAAAGAGCGATAAAAAGGCCGAACTAAGAGTAACTAAGCTGAATGATGAGCTGGCGGAAAATAAGGCTCTTCTGGAAGATGAGCTTCTATCGAAGGAAGTCTTAAAGCAACGTGAAAAGGATGAAAAGAAACTCGTTAAGGAAGAAAAGAAGTCGCGCAACAAGTCGCCTGAAAAGCCGAAACCTCGCGTCTTTGTACTAGATTTTGATGGCGACATTAAAGCCAGTGATGTCACAACTTTACGTGAGTCAATAACTACGCTTCTTCAAGTGGCAGATCCTCAGCTAGACGAAGTAGTTATTAAGTTAGAAAGCGGTGGCGGTATGGTTCATTCTTATGGTCTAGCTGCTGCTCAATTAGACCGTGTTAAAAAGGCTGGGCTTCGATTGACTGTTGCAGTCGATAAAGTTGCCGCTAGCGGTGGTTATATGATGGCCTGTGTCGCCGATAAGATTATCGCTTCTCCCTTTGCTATTGTCGGCTCGATTGGTGTCGTCGCGCAGCTACCGAACTTCCATAAGCTTCTTAAGAAGAATGATATTGATTATGAGATTTTGACGGCAGGTGAATACAAGCGAACGCTCACGATGTTTGGTGAAAATACAGACAAGGGTCGTGCTAAGTTCCAAGATGATTTGGAAGATACGCATGGTTTGTTCAAGAGTTATGTGAATGATCGTCGTCCACTAGTAGATATTGATGTTGTGGCGAATGGGGATATTTGGTTCGGCTCACAAGCGCTAGAAAATAAGTTGATCGATGAAGTAATGACATCGGACGAGTATGTTGTGCAGTGCTGTCAAAACGCAGATGTTTATAGTATTGCGTTTAAAGAGAAAAAGACCTTGGCGGACAAGCTCGGTTTTGCTGTGGCGAGCGGCGTCGAGCGCGCTTTTCTTAAGTTTGTGTCTGAACAAGAGAGTACTAAAGGTATGCGCGCATAACACGCGTAAGCATTTATATTAGAGCCTAATCATTCGATTGGGCTTCTACGTAAACCCACCTGCCATCTATGCGCGAGAAGTGACTGTTTTCTACAATTTTCTCGGCCTTTCCGTTTACTTTATAACGCGCTACAAAGTGAACCCAGCCCTCTTCATCATCTTTCTGTCCTAGGCGAGTTTCTTTGATCTTTAAACCGATCCAATTCGTTTTTTCAAGCTTTAAATCATTGGGGCAATGACTTGGGTGCCAGCTATGCACTAAGTAATCGAGGTCATTTTTTACAAACGCAGAGTAACGTGAACGCATAAGTTGTTCTGCTGTTTGTGCTTCTCGTCGGCCTGAATGTATCGCGCCACAACATTGCTCGTAGGAGCAACCGCTTCCGCATGGGCACGATAGATTAATTGATGTTGCCATTTGTCAGTCTCTCCGTAACTTATCGCTGACCGCAATCGGGCTAGGATAGCGAAAGATGACCATGTAGCTATTGATAATAAACGTCAAAATAGCGGTAGCCTGAATTAAGTGAGAAGCTTCGTTGCTAATGAGCTGCTGACTAAACGCCAAAAACGCAATCATCAGTGAGAACTCGCTTATCTGTCCAAGGCGCACACCAACTTCAGTAGCTCCCTCTTTTGGTTCTCCGGTTTTTTGAAGTAAGAAGCTGAAACACCAGGGTTTGAACGCAATCATCACAATGCCCAAGATAAGTGTTGGAATCCAGATACTTTCAAGGAGTGCGTGGTTGAAGTTTGCGCCAAGTGAGAAGAAGAAAAGTACTAAGAAAAAATCACGTAATGGTTTTAAGTTGACGGCTATGTATTGTGATATTGGACTGGTCGCGAGACTGATGCCGGCGATGAACGCGCCGATTTCGAGAGAAAGGCCAAGTTTTTCCGAAGCTTCTGCGACCCCTAAGCACCAACCAATCGATAGCAGGAACATGTACTCATGAAAACGATCGAATTTAGTGAATAGAGGAAGAATGATAAAGCGAACGATCAAGTAGCACGCTAGTGCAACGAAAGGCAGCATCAATAGTGTCGTACCTAGTTCTAGGATTTCAAAGTTGGCATCTTCACTAGATGTAAAACTTCCGATTAATAGCAGCACTAGAATTGCAATTAAGTCTTGAATAAGCAACAGAGCGACAACGAGCTCGCCAGTATGTCGGTGATGAAGAACTGTGGTAGGTAGTAATTTAATCCCTATGATGGTGCTTGAGAACACCATGCACGCACCGATGATGAGCGCTTCTAGTTGAGTGAAACCGAATTGGATTGAAACAATATATCCGAGCCCCGCGAATGCGACCGATGAAACAATTGCAACGAAACTTGCCTTGCCAAACATTGCGCCTAAGCTTTTAGGCTGCATGTCTAAGCCAAGTAAAAACAACAAAAAGATAATACCAATCTCGGCTATTTCGCTAAGCATTCGAGCGTCTGACACATAGTCCAAGCCGAATGGCCCAACGATTGCACCAATAATGATATAGGCGAGTATGAGTGGCTGTCGCGCATACAGAGCGAACGATGCAACGATAGCTGCGCCAGTAAAAATTAAGAAGAATGAATGAACTATCGACGTTTCAGGCATGAAGCATGCTGTCCTTGTGTTATGATTCTTGGCCCGTTTCTGTGATCTATTTTCGAGAAAGCCTTATGGCTTGTAAAGACTCTCGCTCGACTAAATGAGAATGACGATATATTGGTAGTGTTATGAAGGATTATGACAACGATACGAACGAGCTCTCTGCGTTGACCGATTCGCTTAAGAGCATAAGTAACTCAACTTGGTCGTTTCTCAAGCGTTCGGGAAGCATCGCCACGAGCAGTTTGGCTTTGCCTACCTTGTTTTCTCCGGTTTTAAAACTAGTTATATCAGATGAAGATGTAAGTCGTTCTCAGTTAGCTGAGACATTAGATGGTCTGTTTGATGGACTCTATGCACATCCAGTTTCCAATTACTCAAAGGATGTAACCGCATATCTTCGTAAAAGTAGTTTCATCCCAAATGAAGAAAGCACAGAGAGACTCATCAAATACTTGGTTTCGCAGTCTATCTCTCGCAGCCCTGTAGAGATTCCCGAAGTAGTTATAGAAGAGTTTTGGTTGTTCTTTCAAGAACTGATTGAGAGTCCAGAGCTGCAAGGGATTTTTGAGCTAAATCTAGAGATCACCCGCGCAATTATCCGCGTCTACGAGCCGCTTTTGGTAGAGGCGATCAATACCATCAAGCACTTGAGAAAAATCAATCGTGACGGTTTTAATGAAATTGTACGTAAGCTACAAGTATTGCGCGGCGATATTCAGATCTTAAAGCGTCAAATTCAAGCAATCCGTTACATAAAACCTTTCTTGGAAACCGACCCGAAAGACTTCCATGCCCAAGCGCAAATCGTTTCGAAGATGGTAAGTGAATTCGGTCCCTTGTTTATCAAAATGGCACAAGTTGCTGCGGCCAGTGCTGATTTTCTGCCCGAAGAAATTTCACGCGAACTTGCGGTGTTCCAGCAAGATGTTGAGCCGATGTCAGTCGAACAAGTGAGAAAAGTGTTTTTTGAAGATTTTGGTCAGCCGCCAGAGAGCATGTACTACGAATTTGATGCATCAAAGCCTCTAAAAAGTGGGTCAATTGGTTCCGTGTTTTTGGCCAAGAAAGCCGTTGAAAATACGAATTCAGAGGGAGAAACATCAACAGTACTGGTACCTATTGTCGTGAAAGTTGCGCGTCATAATCTTGAACGCGAATTTGCGATGGGTTCGTTGGCAATCGAATTAATGTTGATTAGTAGTCAGTATTGGGCTCCTCACTCAAAACTTAAGCCTTTTTTGAAATCAATGGCAGAACAAATTAAAGAGTTCACGCGTGGTTTTGAGCAAGAGTTAGATTTCTCTTTAGAAGCTGAAACACAAAGACGTTTTTACGAACGAGCACTTGGTTCTGATTATTGGTCGGTGCCAAAGGTCTATGGCGCGAGCGGACGCGTGATAGAAATGGAGTATGTGTCTGAGGTGAGTCCGATTTCTCAGGTCTTAGAATCATGGGGGCAATCGCATGAAGGAGATGTGTCGCAGTTCAGACGGCGCGTCGCACACAATTTTATTTATACCGTTGTAGAACAGTTTGCCTTATATCAAGAGATACATGGTGATCTACACCCTGGAAATGTGCTCGCAGATGAGCGTGCACATCTATATCTAATCGATTGGGGTAATAGTGTTCAAATGCGCGGAAAGTGGGGGTACGTTTATTCCTACTTAACGTCCGCTTTGTGTGGCGATGTTGATGCATTAACCGATACGCTGATCGCAATGAGTACTAATCCTGCAAAGCATGAATCTCAGCGTGCAGATATTCATAAAGCCTTGCTCGAAACGATGTCTAAGAAAGGCATACAGCCAATTGAGATTTGGAATGTTAGGCAGTTTATGCACGAAGGAGCTGATGGTTTGAATATGCGTGTTAGCGCAGCGCTGCAGCTCTTGTCTAATACGTATCAGTTAGGCATGACCATTCAGAGTGACTACTTGCATTTAACAAGATCAATTTCGGCTTTGGTAGCAAGTTACGCCAATCTCTATGCGCAAGAAAAGAAAGTAATGGTAGCCAAGGACTTGCTAACTGGTTTCGCAACTGTGCCACTCAAGTATGGAATATTAAATATCGTCGAAGATGTGTCTTCTTATGCATGGAATCGATTCAAAGAAATACCAGTTCGTATTCCTAAGGTTTCGATGGAATTAGTTCCGCTTAATTCAACTCCTACCGAATCTCAAGAAGCAGTGAGTGGTCCGAATGAAAGTGATCACTGAAAGCGCAGATTTTATTGCGCTTTCAAAAAATGCGAACGTATGTTTCCACACTGAGTTAGATGATAACGGCGAGACTCAAATTGGCTTTGTTGAATTAGTGCGATCTCACTTTAATAACGATCAACTTTACCCAGTCCATCGTTTAGATCGTGTTACAAGCGGCTTAATGTTGTTTGCTAAGGGGCCACAAGCAAATAGAGATATTTCTGTTTTGTTTCAGAACAAAACGATCAAGAAAGAATACCTCGCCCTAAGCCCAAAAAAACCAAAGAAAAAGCAAGGTCTCGTGTCAGGTGATATGACAAAGGCACGTGGCGGTGGCTATAAATTATTAAGGACCTTCGAAAACCCAGCAGTAACTAGATTTAAGGCGCATAAGCATCATGATAATTGGCTGTTTTACTTGTGGCCAGAGACTGGGAAAACGCACCAACTTCGAGTGATGTGTAAGTCGCTGGGCAGTCCAATACTTGGCGATAAGCGCTATGGTGGTGAAGACGCAGACCGTTGCTACTTACATTCCCGCTCACTAAGTTTCGAACTTCATGGTGTTAAGCACGAGATTATTGATGAGCCGGATTTCTTATAATCCGTTATCGTGCGTTCGCGCTACCTTCGCGACGCTTATCTGCTGCGCCTTTGAGCAAGTCTTTTGTAATTTGTACAGCGTGTAGACCCGAATTAAGATCTCTTTGATTTACTTTGTACCCCAAGTTTTCAAAGTCTGAAATGTCCTCATTCGACCAAGCACCTTTTTCAATATCCATGTCGCCATAGCGGTTGCTGATATGAGGTGCGTTGATCGCTTCGATTAAAGGCTGTTCCCACGCCAAGTGCCGGACAAGTGAGTTTGCTACGTAGTTTATGATTCTTGATCCACCTGGAGAGCCGATGGCTAGAACTGGTGTATCACCTTTGAATACGATAGTTGGTGCCATCGATGAACGCGGTCTCTTACCAGCTTCTACGCGATTGGCGATGAGGCCTTTATCGTTCTCAAATTTGAATGAAAAGTCGGTTAGTTCGTTATTTAAAAGAAATCCTTTGACCATCACTCGAGAGCCAAAAGCATTTTCAATGGTGCTTGTGCTGCTTATGATGTTGCCTGACTTGTCGACCACCACGAAATGCGTGGTAGATGGTTGATCTACATTTATTCCCGTACTTAGCGCGATCTTGTCACTGAAAGGAGAGCCTGCTGTGAGCGTTGGACTTTTCTTCGATGTATTGACCTGTGACGCTCGTTCCGAAATATATTCTTCATTTAATAATGAGTTGGGTACATCGAAGTAAGCTGGGTCTGCGATGTACAAAGCGCGATCGGCGAATGCTAGACGCGTTGACTCTGCGATGACATGCCATGCTTGAGGCGACTCTGGCGGGTAATCGATTAAACCAGCGGCTTCGCTTGTCATTAGAATCTGGCCCACTGTGATCGCACCGCTGCTAGGTGCTCCCATGCCGCAAATACGATGTTCTATAAATGTGTGACAAACAGGTACACGTTCAATGACTTTGTATTGTTTAAAATCTTCGATACTAAGTAAGCCTGGGTTATTCGCGCTTTGAACCGCGTTAACGATGTCGACTGCGAAGTCTTTATGATAGAAATACTCTCCGCCGCGTTGTGCGAGTGTGGTTAGCGTCTCTGCGTACTCAGGGTTTACTAATTTGGTTCCTGCTGAAAGCGGCTCTCCTTCGGGTAAAAAATAAGCCGCTGTGCTTGGATGAATTGATAAGCGATCTTGGTCTCGCTGCACCGACTGCGCCATTCTGTTGCTGACGATAAAACCTTCCTTTGCGATACTAATTGCAGGCTCTAAGAGTCTAGCCCACGGTAGGCTTCCATCTTTTTGATGCATGTGCCATAGCGTTGCAACTGTTCCGGGAGTGCCAACAGATCTGCCTCCCACAACTGCATCGAAAAAATCCATTTGGGTTTGATCTTTATTGAGGAATAAATCTTTTTCTGCGTCTAACGGTGCGGTTTCACGTCCGTCATAAGCAACCAAGGTTTGATTGTCTGACTTATAGAAAAGCGTAAAAACTCCGCCGCCTAACCCTGAAGATTGCGGCTCAACCAAGCCTAAAACAGCTTGTATTGTAACCATCGCATCAATGGCATTTCCACCTTGATTTAGTATCTCCGCGCCCGCTTGAGAAGCTAGCGGATGAGCCGTGACCATCATCTGAGTATCGTTCTGTGCAACCTTTTGCAAATAACTGTATGGGTTGTTTGATTGCGATAAATCAGTGCTCGATTCGGGTTCCACAAACTCACTTTGCTGTGCCGCATGGACAAAACTAGCTGTTAGGCTGATAAGTAGTAACAAGGTTGCTTTCATATGATGCCTATCACTCTTGGAGTTCAGGAATATCTTTAAACAAATCTAGGGCTGCCGGATTTGCGATTGCTTCATTGTTTTTAACTTCTCCACCATGTACGACTGAACGCACGGCAAGTTCAACAATTTTGCCACTGCGTGTACGGGGAATATCACTGACTGCAATGATTTTTGATGGTACGTGTCTCGGTGAGGTATTGTTACGTATCTGTTGCTTAATTCGAAGACTGAGATCTTCGCTAAATCGTACTTCGGGCATGAGGACTACGAACAAGATAATGCGTTCGTCTCCGTCCCATTTTTGCCCGATAGCAAGTGATTCAAATACTTCATCAATTTGTTCGACTTGGCGATATATCTCTGCTGTCCCAATTCTTACGCCGTTTGGGTTTAGAACGGCATCTGAGCGGCCGTGAATCATTATCCCTTTTTGCACCGAGCCATCAGACAACACATGTAAGGATTGTTCACCAAAATCCCCGTGCGCCCATGTGTTTTCGAAGCTGTCGAAATAGGCGCGTTTGTAGCGTTGACCTGATTCGTCTGCCCAAAAATAAATAGGCATGGATGGAAAGCTTGTGCGACAAATTAATTCACCTTTGCCTGACTCAAGTTCTACACCTGATTCGTCAACAAACGCGATATCCATTCCAAGTCCAGGAGCTTGTAGTTCTCCTCGATAGACTGGAAGCGTTGGAACACCGAGAGCGAAGCAAGAAACGATATCTGTACCACCAGATATGCTTGATACACGTGCATGAGGAGCAACATGCGCATACAGGTAATCAAAGCTCTCTGGGACCAAAGGCGAGCCGGTCGATAGTATGGCCTTTAGGCTTGTAAACGGGTGATCTTTGTTTGGTTTTAGGCCAAATTTTTCAGCCGCAGCAAAGTATTTTGCGCTTGCTCCGAATACTTCGATGTCTTCTGCTTTTGCCAGCGAAAACAAGCTGTCTTTTTCAGGGTGAAAAGGCGACCCATCATAGACCACTAAACTTGCTCCTAGGGCCAAACCGCTGATGTACCAATTCCACATCATCCAGCCGCAGGTAGTGAAATAAAATAGTTTTGTCCCTTCAACAACGTCACTGTGTAAGGAAAGCTCCTTGATGTGTTGAAGTAAGGTTCCGCCCACTCCATGAACAATGCATTTAGGCTTTCCAGTTGTGCCTGATGAATAAAGGATATAAAGCGGGTCGTTAAAATCGACTTCTTCAAAATGAAGTTCGATCTTGTCGTTACTCTTAATCGCATTAATCCAATCTAAGTGCTTAGCAGTAGTGAGTGTCAGGATATGGGATGTGTCGCGATCAATAGGGTTAAAACTAATGACTGCTTGAAGTGAGGGTAGGCTGTCAACGACAGTACTAATCTTGTCGGCAAGAGAAAGTACTTTTCCAGCATATATATACCCAGTGCATGTAATCAACAGTTTGGGTTCAATCTGACTAAAGCGGTCTAGTATTCCGCTTTCACCGAAATCAGGCGAGCAGGATGACCAAACTGCGCCTAGAGAGGCACATGCTAGCATCCCAATAATTGCGTGCTCACTATTGGTTGTAATCGCAGCAATGCGATCACCTTTCTGTATGCCATTGTCTTTGAATGTGGAGGCGAGGGCAGCAACTGCATCTTGAAGTTCTTTGTATGTATAAGAGCATTGTTTACCAAGCTCATTAAAGACTGTTATTGCTGTAAGGAGAGGGCTCGTTTTGGCATAACGCAGCATATTTTCAGCGAAATTAAGCCTAGCTTGGGGGAACCACCTTGCGCCGGGCATCTGCGTGATCTCGCTTACAATCTGAGCGCTACGACTCCCTATTACATCGTAGTATTCCCAAATAGCTGACCAGAACAAGTCTGGATGAGCGATCGACCAATTATAAATCGCTTCGTAGTTATCAAGATAAATCCCGTGTTGCGCGCCGAGCCATGTGCCAAATTTGGTAATGTTAGCCTGATCAATTTGATCCTGTGTCGGGGCCCATAAAGGCGCATGTGACATGTGAAATCCTTGTTTTTGTTATCTGATGGAATAGGGCCTTAACAACTTTTGAATAGCGCTTTTCCAACACTAGATTGATTCTCGCGACCGAGAACGTCTGATATTTTGTTACCGGCACTCGCTAATTTCTCTAAATTAATACCAGTTTCAAACCCGCCGCTGTGAAGAAGGTACACCAAATCTTCTGTCGCTAAATTGCCTGTTGCACCCTTAGCATAAGGGCAGCCGCCTAGACCCGCAACAGAAGCATCAAAGCAACGTATTCCAGCCTCTAGTCCAGCATAAACGCTAGCTAGGGCTTGACCATATGTATCGTGAAGGTGGAGGGCCAATTTGCTTGTATCAAATTCAGAAGACATCAATGAGAGCAGTTGTTTGGTGTCATAAGCCGTACCAACCCCGATGGTGTCACCGAGTGATACCTCATAACACCCTAAATCAAATAGCTTATGCGTCGTTTCAATTACCGTACGAGGGTCTACTTTACCGTCATACGGACAAGCAAAGATACAGCTCACGTAGCCTCTTATAGGAACGCCATCTGAATTGGCCTGCTTAGCGAGCTCTTCAAATCTTTGGATACTTTCATCGATAGAGCAATTGATATTGCGCTGACTGAAGGCTTCCGAAGCAGCTGCGAAAACAGCAACCTCTTCCGCGCCACAGATTTTAGCTGCTTCGTAACCACGAAGATTTGGCGTAAGTGCGGCGTAGCGTGTGTTGGCGTTGCGATCAATCATTTCAAACAATGCGTCGCTATTCGCCATTTGTGGCACCCATTTTGGCGAAACAAAGCTCCCAGCTTCGATATAACTGACACCAGCTGCGGAAAGCTCATTTACAAGTGAAACTTTAGCCTGAAGTGGGACAATTGCTTTTTCATTTTGAAGCCCGTCTCTAGGCCCAACTTCTACGACGCGTACAAAATCACTCATACCTTACTCTCCAAAATCCTTATCAACCCAGCTCGGAGCGCGTTTTTCGAAGAATGCACTTAAGCCTTCTTGTCCTTCTTCCGATACACGCAGTGAGGCAATGATTTCTGCTGTCGCATGCTGTTTATCTTGGTTTAAGTCTGATTCGGAAACTTGCCTTATTAATTTCTTAGTTGCGATGCTTGCCTTAGGGCCGTTGCTGATAATCTGTCGGAGCACCTTGTCGACCGCGTCATCAAGTTGACCTTGCTTTACGACTTCATGCACCAAGCCCCATTTTTCAGCTTGCTGAGCATCAAATAACTCGGCGGTAAGAAATAGGCGACGGCATCGTCTTGCTCCCATCGCTTTGAGGACATACGGGCTAATTGTTGCAGGGCTTAAACCTAGTTTTACTTCGCTCAAGCAAAACTTAGCATTATCAGACGCGATGGCAATGTCACAGCAACTAATCAGGCCAAGAGCACCACCGAACGCGGCGCCTTGAATTTTAACGATGGTTGGGACGGACAAGGTGTTAAGCGTGTCCATCACCAATGCGAGTTGCTTGGCGTCTTCAAGATTCTGCTGGTAATCCAGTGAGGCCATGCGTTTCATCCATGACAGGTCAGCGCCAGCACTAAAGCTCTTTCCTGTTGCACTCAGGCAGAGTACTCGCACAGAAGGGTTTTGCTCAACTTCGGCAAGCTTAGCAAGTAAAGAAGCAATTGTTTCATCGCCAAAAGCATTATGCTTATCCGGACGATTAAGTACGAGACGCGCCGTATGGTTCTCTATTTTCAAGATTACAGATTGCTCTGACATTGTAGTACTCTAATGCTCGTAAAAACTTACATTCGGAAGACGCCAAATTGCGTGTCTTGAATGTCGTTATTCATGCTTGCCGATATTGCCATGGCAAGGACCTCACGCGTTTGCGCGGGTTCAATAATGCCATCATCCCATAACCTAGCTGTTGCGTAATAGGGGTGAGATTGCCTTTCAAATTGATCAATAATAGGTTGTTTCAGTTTCGCCTCATCATTGTCAGACCAAGGTTCTCCGCGCTTTGCCATGCTATCGCGCTTTACTTGAGCAAGCACGCCTGCTGCTTGTTCGCCGCCCATCACTGAAATGCGCGCGTTAGGCCACATCCACAAAAACCGAGGGTGATAGGCTCGACCGCACATTCCATAATTACCAGCGCCAAAACTGCCGCCAATAATGACTGTAAACTTAGGGACTTTCGCGCAGGCGACGGCCATCACCATCTTTGCGCCATGCTTGGCAATGCCGCCTTCTTCAAACGACTTGCCGACCATGAATCCGGTGATATTTTGCAGAAACACCAAAGGAATTTTTCGTTGCGAGCAAAGCTCAATAAAGTGAGCGCCTTTTTGCGCAGACTCAGAAAACAGAATGCCATTATTTGCGACGATTCCAACCGGAAAACCGTCAATATGCGCGAATCCGCATACGAGCGTGTCGCCAAAATACTGCTTAAATTCTTGGAAGTTTGAGTTGTCGACAATTCGTGCAATGACTTCACGCACGTCATAAGGGGTTTTCAAGTCGCTCGGTACAGTGCCATTCAGTTCACTAGAGCCATAGATAGGTTTAGCGGGTGTCTTACGTTCAATGGGATTCGCTTTTTTCCAATTCAGGTGTGCAACGCAATCTCTAGCAATCTGCAGAGCATGTTCTTCGCTATCAGCGTAATGATCCGCAACACCGCTAACTTTGCAGTGAACATCTGCACCACCCAAGGATTCGGCACTTACTTCTTCCCCTGTAGCAGCTTTCACTAAAGGAGGGCCGGCCAGAAATATTGTACTGTGCTCACGAACCATAATGCTTTCATCAGCCATAGCGGGAACGTACGCGCCACCAGCTGTGCACAAGCCGAGTACGACAGCTATTTGAGGAATGCCTTTGGCTGACATATTGGCTTGGCGATAAAAAATATTGCCAAAATCGTCCTCATCAGGAAACACTTCGTCCTGGTTCGGTAGATTTGCTCCACCTGAATCAACCAGGTATACGCATGGCAGTCGATTCTCTTCCGCAATGGTAAGTGCGCGAAGGTGCTTTTTAACTGATAGAGGGTAATATGTTCCTCCCTTGATGGTCGAGTCGTTTACCACGACCATACATTCGGTGTCATTGATGATGCCGATACCACAGATAGCGCCAGCAGCAGGGATATCTTCGTCGTAAACTTCATGCGCAGCTAAAGCGCTCAACTCTAAAAACGGTGTACCTGGATCGAGTAGGTGAGCGAGTCGCTCGCGAGGCAGCAATTTACCCTTAGCCCGATGACGCTCTGCGATATTGTGCGGGGTTGATGCGTTAGCAGACAGTTTTTCACGTAGGTCGTCGACTAAGGCATCCATTGTGTCGCGTCGCGAATTAAACTCCGCACTGCCTACGGTCACTTTTGATTGAATGACTGGCATAGCTTGCTCCGTTTAGCGCGTTTCGTTGAACAGTTCACGACCAATTAACATCCGGCGCACTTCTGATGTGCCAGCACCGATCTCGTAAAGTTTCGCGTCACGCAACAAACGCCCGGTGTCGTATTCGTTGATGTAGCCGTTGCCGCCTAATATCTGGATGGCATCTAAGGCCATTTTTGTTGCAGCTTCGGCGCAATAAAGAATAACGCCAGCGGCATCTTTTCTTGTTGTTTCCCCTCGATCAGCTGCTTGAGCGACGGTATATAAGTAAGCTCGTGACGCGTTGAGAGATGTGTACATGTCGGCGACTTTGCCTTGGATCAATTGAAACTCACCAATCGATTGACCAAATTGCTTACGCTCGTGGATGTACGGCACAACGTTGTCCATGCAGGCTTGCATGATGCCGGTTGGCCCGCCACTAAGAACAATTCGTTCGTAATCTAGCCCGCTCATAAGGACTTTTACACCTTTGTTTTCACCTCCTAATACGTTCTCGACGGGCACTTCAACGTTCTCAAATACCAACTCACAAGTGTTCGAACCGCGCATTCCAAGCTTGTCGAGCTTTGGTGAACGAGAGAAACCCTTCCAATCTCTCTCAACAATGAACGCTGTGATGCCATGAGCATTTAATTGAGGGTCGGTTTTGGCGTAGATGACGTAGGTGTTCGCATCTGGCCCGTTCGTAATCCACATTTTGCTACCGTTAAGGACGTAGTGGTCGCCCTTATATTCAGCGCGCAGCTTCATGCTAACGACATCGCTTCCCGCGTTCGGTTCGCTCATTGCTAAAGCGCCGATATGCTCTCCTGAACAGAGCTTGGGTAGATATTTGCGGCGTTGCTCGTCATTACCGTTTCGGTGTATTTGGTTAATGCATAAATTCGAGTGGGCACCGTAACTCAGGCCGATAGAGGCGCTACCACGGCTGATCTCTTCCATTGCAACAACGTGCGCCATGTAACCCAGACCGCTGCCACCAAATTCCTCTGGTATGGTCATTCCTAATAAACCAAGTTCACCAAACTTGGGCCACATTTCGTTTGGAAATTCGTTTTCTGAATCAACAAGGCTGGCGATAGGGCTGATTTTATCGCGAGTAAACGCCGCAACTTGGTCGCGTAGCATGTCGCAGGTTTCGCCAAGGTTGAAATTAAGTTGTTGCATTGATGCAATGCCCATGAGTGACTCC
>NZ_LWGF01001065.1:0-1176 GCF_001635355.1 Oleiphilus sp. HI0125 | reverse complement strand
GGTTTTTTTTTGGCGAAAGAACTGGAGACAGTCGGAGTAGAGCATGAAAAAAACAGGATTTTTGAGTTCATTGAAAACCAAGCTAGCGGTGATGTCAGTCACCGTTGCTGCTGCAGGTGCAATGATCAGTACTTCTGTGACAGCACAAGAGTTAGGATGGCCAGAAAAAGAAGAGTTGAAATTTGGCTTCATTAAATTGACGGACATGGCTCCATTAGCTGTTGCGTATGAAAAAGGTTACTTCGAGGACGAAGGTCTTTACGTTACCTTGGAAGCACAGGCGAACTGGAAAGTATTGCTAGACCGCGTGATCGACGGCCAGCTTGATGGTGCTCATATGTTGGCAGGTCAGCCACTTGGTGCGACGATTGGTTTCGGTACGCAGGCGCACATCATTACTGCTTTCAGCATGGATTTGAATGGTAATGCGATTACCGTATCAAACGATATTTGGTCACAAATGAAGCCGAATATTCCTCACGAAGGTGGCAAGCCAGTGCACCCAATCAAAGCTGACGCACTAAAGCCTGTTGTTGAAAAATATCAGAGCGAAGGTAAGCCATTTAACATGGGTATGGTATTCCCAGTATCGACGCACAACTATGAGTTACGTTACTGGTTAGCTGCTGGTGGTATTCACCCTGGCTATTACGCACCACATAAAGGTGATACCAGCGGTCAGATTGATGCAGATGCATTGCTTTCGGTTACTCCACCACCACAAATGCCAGCAACGATGGAAGCCGGCACTATTTATGGTTACTGTGTGGGCGAGCCGTGGAACCAGCAAGCAGTATTTAAAGGTATTGGTGTGCCAGTTGTAACGGATTACGAAATTTGGAAGAACAACCCAGAGAAAGTTTTCGGTGTGAGTAACGAGTGGGCAGAGAAATATCCAAATACGCATGCTCGCGTTGTAAAAGCGATGATCCGCGCAGCAATGTGGTTGGATGAGAACAACAACGCTAACCGTCCAGAAGCGGTAAAAATCTTATCTCAAGCAAACTACGTTGGTGCTGACTACGAGGTTATTGCAAACAGTATGACGGGTACGTTTGAGTACGAGAAAGGCGATAAGCGTGAGATTCCTGACTTCAACGTATTCTTCCGTTACAACGCGACTTATCCTTACTACAGTGATGCAATTTGGTATCTAACACAGATGCGTCGTTGGGG
>NZ_LWGF01001064.1:0-938 GCF_001635355.1 Oleiphilus sp. HI0125 | reverse complement strand
GAGTCAATTCAAGAGCAGGGCGATGTGATCACGCTTGAGGGTGATGCACCTCCAGGATGGGAGGTCGAACTTTATCGCAATGGTAGCTTGATAGAATTTTCTGAAACCACAAGCCAAGGTCGCTACATCTTTGAGAATGTACCCATTTATTTGGGCGAGAATATTTTTGATATTCGTTTGTATGGGCCTCAGGGGCAAGAGCGTGAAATTCGTGAGGTAGTGTCATCGGGCGGGGCAATGCTTAAGGCCGGTGCTTGGGAATACGACATTTGGAGCTTACAAAGAAATCAGCGATTAGTCGGTGGGAAGATCAACGATTTTAATGAGGTGACGAACTTTAATATGGCGGAGGTCCGCTATGGATTGCATAGAAGTTTAACTGCTCGCTTAGGGTTAAGCGCAATGACGCCAAACTCCACATCAACTGATCGCCAATACTTTCATACCAGTTTGTATGGAAGTTTAGGGCAAGCATTGTCGCAGTTTGATTACGCGAAAGATCTTGATGGTGGTTCAGCGTATCAATTAACGCTTCAGAGCCGTCTGCTTGATACTAGCTTGAATGCTTCTGCATTCAAGTTCTCTGATCTAATTAGTGACCGTAATCAAAATGGTAAATTAGATTCTGAGTATGCACTTCGTCTTGATCGATCATTTTTAGTCGGCCTGCCGAGTGCTTTGTCTGTGGATTTAGAATTCAGAGATCGCTCATTTGTGGATGGCGACGGAAACTTCACGACTAACCTGCGCAAAGCAACGGGGTGGGCGGGATATCAATTCGTAAACGAGCTTTTGTATTTTAAATCATCAGGGAGCTCAGATATCTCGCGAACAGACGGTGGCTTCAGCGCCACAAGACGCTGGGAAGGGTGGCGTTATAAGGGTTCTATTGCGTATAGTGTCGCCCCCTCATCTAGCGTGAATAGCCTTTCTTTTTC
>NZ_LWGF01001063.1:0-1052 GCF_001635355.1 Oleiphilus sp. HI0125 | reverse complement strand
AGAACTAACGACGAACCGTTCGGCCGTAACGCTCACCAACAAAAAGTCTGTACAAAATCATATTGGCTCGGTTCATGCTGTTGCCAGCATTCTGATTGCAGAATCTGCAACAGGCTACCTAATAGGAATGAACATCTCAGACGACTGCGTTCCGGTAATCAAGACAATAAAGGCAGACTATGTTAAGCGAGCTAAAGGCAATATGCGTGCAGAAGCTTCTTTAACTGATGAACAAATAAAGCTTATTACATCATCCAATAAGGGTGAAACAACCGTATCCGTTACGGTCACAGATGCTGATGGGAAAGAGCCGATTCTAATGGAAATGGTATGGGCATGGACTCCTAAGAAGCGCTAACGAAATAAGCATGAGATAAGGATTTCTCGTGTTGATAACAATAAAAGATAATAACAATGAACATCCTAAAACTTGTATTATTCATATTCCTCATAACCATTGCTGTTTTTGTTTGGCGTAGCTGGCCAATCATGAATCTTGGCTACGATATCGCTAACGTTAATACTGACTACTGCGCACCTGTCGCAATTGAGGCTGGCCCAGAAGATATCACTGTTGACCTAGCGACTGGGGAGGCATTCATTGCCACAGACGCTCGCCGCGACTACCTAAAATATGGCACAGCCCCGCAAACACCAGGAGCTATATGGGTAAAAGACTTGAATAGCGATAACCCTCCTCCGGTTAAAATAGAAGCGAATTATCCAGAGGCATTTCATCCGCATGGAATTTCCCTTCTCAAAGAAAATGGAAAACGCTATCTGTTTGTCGTAAATCATCCAAGCACTACGTTTCATCAAATCGATATTTTTGAGCTTGAAAGCTCGCATAAAGCGACCTTACTAAAGAGCGTCACCTCGGATTTATTTATTTCGCCTAACGACATTTTTGCTACATCCTTAAACGAATTCTACGTCACAAATGACCACGGAGCCCCTCGTCACACACCACAAGAAAAAGTCGAAGACTTCTTTCGTTTAGCGAATAGCAATGTCGTTCATTACAAAGATGGCAAAGCTACGATTGCACTGGA
>NZ_LWGF01001062.1:0-1341 GCF_001635355.1 Oleiphilus sp. HI0125 | reverse complement strand
TAAGGACAACTCAAATGTCAGAGACGATATTTACAAAGATCATTAATAAAGAAATTCCCGCTGAAATCTTGTACGAAGACGATATCAGCATTGCCTTCAAAGACATTATGGCGCAGGCGCCCGTTCATTTTCTGGTCATTCCTAAGAAACCCATTGCGACCATTAACGATATCGAAGAGGGCGATAAAGAATTGCTTGGGCATTTGTATTGGGTTGCAAAACACATCGCTCAAGAGCAAGGATTTGCGGAACAAGGTTATCGTGCAGTGATGAATTGTAATGAGTATGGCGGTCAGTCTGTGTACCATATTCATCTGCATATTCTTGCTGGTAAGCCTTTAGGTTGGCCACCATACACCGATACGCTTAAGGTCTAGTCATACCGACCTTCTCATAGTTTGATGAGTTGGTGTTTTTGCTGAGTTGAAGGGATGCCTTAGCTGAATGCTGTGCTTCAATCGCATCCCAAATATCCAGAGCAAGCGCCGAATGTGCATCGTAAAATTGATGCGAAAACATTAGGTAATATGGGCGCTGCATGAAGGGCTTATTTAGCTTTTCTATCATAGCCTCAATATGCGGTGATTTTGAGATTCGTGTGTCACTCATTGTTTCAATATCTATCCAAGCATCGATTCGACCTCGATAAAGCATTTCTAGCCCGCTTGATTGCGTCGTGACTTCAACCACATCTAGACCTAAAGCTTTTAAGTCGTCAATGACGGCATAACCAATCACGGCACCGATCTTAATGGTATTGTCTGAAAATCTATCTCCGTTCCACGATAGAGTCTTATCTTTGCGTTTATAGATGACATAAGACTGACTCATGATTTGTTTCGTGGGGTCAGGGCTCCCCTCTGAGGTTAGATATTTACCAAAAGCTTCACGTTCTTTTTTATAGCTGGAGTGGAACACGCCATCCGCTTCGCCGTCCTTCACCATTTGCAATGCCCGTGCCCAAGGTACGCGTTCAAACGTGAATTTCACGGGTAAGTCAGCTTCAATGTCTTTGAGCAGTGATAAGGTGATTCCGGGCTTGTCCCAATTAATTTCTGGGCCATTGCCTAAGTAGTACGGCGGGTTTTCTTTTACCTCAAACACAAGCGTTATTTCCTGACGATCTGCGAAAGTCAGTGTTGAATAAAGACCAATCAGTAAAAGAATGAAGCGTTTCATGAGTAAGGATCTAAAAAGAAAGAATAAAACATAGCGCTTGTTTTGTAGTTACATCGCAAAAGTTACACGGCAAAATTTTGTACTACTTTTAACACCTATGAGTTTCTGATCAACGAGACATTTTGAGTAATGAATAATGTTTGAATGGATAACCAGCCCTGA
>NZ_LWGF01001061.1:0-1282 GCF_001635355.1 Oleiphilus sp. HI0125 | reverse complement strand
TCCAGCCCTTTAGCGCGATGCATACTTGTAATGTGTATACCTTGAGCATGCTGGATTTGTGTTCTTTCTTCGAGCGCTGCGAGCTCATTTAACAAGGCGTTTGCGTTTTCTGTACGGCTTTCTGCCATAAAGGCCATCAGGTTTTTGACCGTCCTAACTTGCTCGTCACTAGCGTCTTGGCTTAGGCCACTCGTTTTTAGCTCATCAAAAAGCTTCGTTTCTTGTATGTATTGTTTGAACAGCTGTCTTGGAGGGTTTGTATTGTTCTCAAGAGCAGATAAGCCTTTAGCGAAGCGCTCCAATTTGAGCTTTTGGAAGCGGCTTAAGTCGCTTGGAATCATATTCAGTACATGGTGTCCCCAACGGCTAGAGTGCTGAGCAAGTTGATGCATGAAAAGCTGAATTTGACGTTCATTAATGCCCACATGAGGGAACCGGGCTAACTGAATGAATGCTTGCTCTCGCATAGTTGGTGGCATTTGAGCAAAGCTGCCATCGGCAAGTTCAAGCAAACTGCGGATGGCATACATCTCATCCGAACCAAAAATTCCGCGGAACCCATTTAATACGTAAGGTAAATTAGCGCGCAATAGTGCTAATTCTAAATTTGCTGTTTGACTCCAATATCGAACCAAAATTGCGGTTTGATTCCGTTGCGATGCATCATGTTTCGCTAATCGTGTCACGAGGCTGATAAGTTCATTTTGTGTTTCGCATAGCTCGACCGCAGTGTGAGGATTACTCTTAGCAGGAATACACAATGCGTCGTCGTGATAAGGGCTATGCGCAATTAATTGATTGGCGAGTAGAGCGACTTGATGACCATAACGGAAACTCGTGCTGAGCTTGAGCGATTCGCAATGTTTATATTCTTCGGCAAAACCGGACAGCATGTATTGCGGTTTTGCTCCACGGAACTCATATATCGTTTGGTCGGGGTCGCCAACGATGGTGACTTTTGCTCGTTCGCCTGCAATCAAGCTTAACAAGGTATGTTGAATATCATTGGTGTCTTGATATTCGTCAACAAGAATCACGTCCATTTTATTCGAGACTAAATCTCGAAGTTCAGGTTTGGCGATAATGGTTTTGACTGGCGTGTAAAGCATATCAGCATAGCTAATGCGCGAATGGTCATTACGCCATTGCTCAAAGCGTTCAAACAGGCTCGGTAAAAAACCAAATTTATTCTCTAAACCGGAGTGTTTGAAAAAACTATGAGGGTCATCAAGCTGGCTTTTACATTGATCAATAAAGCTTGCTGCAACATCAAGATATTCTT
>NZ_LWGF01001060.1:0-859 GCF_001635355.1 Oleiphilus sp. HI0125 | reverse complement strand
AATCAAGTAGTTCAGTGAGTTGTGTCTGCTCAGTTAAGATTTCTCTATCGCTAGGGGCAAGGCCTTTCCAGTGCTCTTTTACTTCGCGCCAGCTTCTCACTTGAAAGCTTTTAACAACTGATTTGAATGCGTAGCCTCGGAGTTTTCCTGTATAGATGTTTTCGCCCGAATCAAAACCTTGTTCATTAAATCTGTGTTTGCCATTTGCGACCGCGTCATTATATGCGCGCTCATTTTGAACCATCAGCGCAGCATATGTTCCCATCAAAATATTCATCAGCGTTGACAATTTTTCGTTGAAAATTAGGTTCTCATTAACGCAATTACTAGTTTCCATGAATTGGCCTTCGTCTATACGTTTTAGCCAAGCAAAAAGATTTGGTGCAATTTGTTTTATTTTGTCCGCGGCTTCCGGGTCGACAAGGTTCATTCCTAATTGACCATAGATGCTCGCATCGGTTAGAGAAAAGTGATCACCGAAAATATAGTTTTGGCGGCGAAATATTGCGTCTAACGCCTCTAATATAGCTTTCCAACTTTGTTCAAGTAGTTCGTGTGTTGGTGGGAAGTCTTCTTTTGTTGGCGGTGTTAGTGATGCGCGAACGCCTGCCTTGTATCCTTTCGGGGCGACGCTCATCAAATAAGGTAAACGCTTTACTTGGCGAGCTGGAAATGACCGAGATAAGAGCCAAGCGCCGCCGGGTGGTAATGCATTTTTAAACTCTGATGCGAGCAGTTTGCCCATTCTGTTGCTTTTTGTAGAGCCGACCCAGCGCATATGATGCACGAGATATAAGCCAAACTCATTGAATGCTTCATCGATAAAATGGGTTAAGAAGTTAAATAAGTGAGGCGAAGG
>NZ_LWGF01001059.1:0-748 GCF_001635355.1 Oleiphilus sp. HI0125 | reverse complement strand
CTTGATGCAAAACGGAGCAGAAAGCGTTAAGGCTGTGTTGGTATGGCCGAGCAATTTGAGCTTCAGTGCGAACGTTGACCTTCCATCTAAGAACGCCCGTTACGCCCAGCAAGCCATAGCATTCGCAATCGAAGATAAGCTAGCAACAGATATCGAATTACTGCATTTTGCATTAGGTAAAAATAACAGTAAGACGGGTACGCCTGTGCGTTGCGTCGAGAAGTCGTTGTTTATTGGGTTTCACGATGATGTTCTTGAGGCTAAGCCGGACGTTCAACTAAGTGCATCGTATATAGACGCAGAGATGCTGGTTTCATCTGAAGCTGATATTGTTATCAGCCTCGAAGGTGATACCGCTATCGTCAACGCTAAACAATGTGCCGTGCGTGTTCGAGCACAAAATCTAGTTCCCTACATGGATACTTTGTTGCTTGGTCCAGATGACGAAAGCGCTGAAACGATCAAAATTAAGGTGTACGATCACAACGCGAATGAGGCCGATCATAAGATTTTATTGGCTGAGTTAGAGCAATATCCAGGGTGTGATATCGATATCGAAGCCTTGTCGATATCGAGTTTAGACTTATTGGTAGAGTCTTATTTTCACGCGGGTGCGCCAGAGATTGATCTATGCCAAGGTGAGCTTAAAATCGTCCAAGAGGGTTCAGGTCAATTGCGCCAATGGGCATGGGTTGCAGGCGTTGCATGTATTGCTTTCTTGTTACAGCTTGGTGTTTTTATTGGTAAG
>NZ_LWGF01001058.1:0-687 GCF_001635355.1 Oleiphilus sp. HI0125 | reverse complement strand
GCTTAAAAAAGTACTCATCGCAAACCGTGGAGAAATCGCTTTACGGATTTTGCGTGCGTGTAAAGAAATGGGTATCCATAGCGTTGCAGTTCACTCAAAAGTTGATCGCGACCTGATGCACGTTAGGCTTGCCGATGAATCCGTTTGCATTGGCGGAAATCAACCCACGGAAAGCTATCTGAACATTCCAGCGATTATCGCTGCCGCGGAAGTGACTAACGCAGATGCTATTCACCCAGGCTATGGATTCCTTGCTGAAAACCCTGATTTTGCTGAACAAGTTGAGCGCAGTGGTTTTACCTTCATTGGCCCTAGCGCCGATGTTATTCGACTAATGGGTAATAAAGTTTCAGCAATTCAAGCAATGAATCAAGCTGGTGTACCAACGGTTCCAGGCTCTAACGGCCCACTGAGTGACAACACAGCAGACACAATAGCGATCGCAAAATCTATCGGTTTTCCGGTGATGATCAAAGCAGCCTCTGGTGGCGGTGGACGCGGAATGCGCGTTGTCTACGAAGAATCAGAACTAGTTAATTCAATTGCCCTTACCAAGCAAGAGGCAAAAAATGCATTTGGCGATGATACCGTTTACTTAGAAAAATTCCTCGATAGGCCTCGCCATGTGGAGGTCCAAGTACTCGCGGACGGTCAAGGCAAAGCCATTCACCTTGGCGATCGAGACTG
>NZ_LWGF01001057.1:0-851 GCF_001635355.1 Oleiphilus sp. HI0125 | reverse complement strand
TCTACTCGCACGTACTGTTAAACGTGCTAGCCAGAAAATAGATCTCCAACCACGTGAATTCCGTTTACTTGAATACTTAATGAAGCATGCTGGGCAAGTCGTGACGCGCACAATGCTTCTTGAGCAAGTGTGGGATTACCACTTCGATCCACAAACAAACGTCATCGACGTTCATATCAGCCGCTTACGCTCAAAAATCGACAAAGATTTTCCTAAGCAGCTACTTCAAACCGTTCGTGGTGCGGGATACATTTTGAGTGAAGATTCTTAGTCTACTAAGAACCCCTACATTTCAGCTGGCGATTATGTACATGGTACTTTTCGCCACGTCTGTTTTTATTCTAATGGGCTTTATTTACTGGGCAACCGCTGGGTATATGTCGAGCCAAACAGACGAAACCATCGAAGCTGAAATAGTCGGTCTGGCAGAACAATATCAACGCCAAGGTTTGAATGGCTTAATCAGTGTCATTCGAGAGCGTGTAGCACGTGATCCTAACGGCAAAGCGATCTATTTATTTACTGCGCGTGATTTCATCAAACTCGCAGGCAATATAGATAAGTGGCCAGAAGAAGGCGAAGTTCAAGAGGGCTGGCTCAACTTTACACTTAATGAAGAGTTAGGCTGGCACAATGAGCTTGATCGGCCAGCTCGAGCACGTGTGTTCATTGTGCCTGGAGGCTTGCGCTTACTAGTAGGCCGTGATGTCAACGAGTTCATGGCTGTTAAAGAGCTTGTTGAACGCGCGATAAACTTGGGCATGGCGATCACCTTTATGCTGGCAATGATCGGCGGCGTTATGATGAGCCGAAGTACGGCTCGTCGCGTTGAAATTATCAACCAAACCAGC
>NZ_LWGF01001056.1:0-1058 GCF_001635355.1 Oleiphilus sp. HI0125 | reverse complement strand
CACAAAGTTTGGCTCAAAGTATTGAGCAGTTAGATGGCGTTACATTGGCTAAGCAAATAGCTAGCTTTCATGAGCGTGTTGCATTGCTTGATAAGTCTGCAGAGCAAGTACTTGCAGCGATGGCGAACCAGCAAGTGTTAGGTGGGATTGATCTCGCGCCTTATTACCCAGAGCTTGGCAACGCTATTTTGTTCTGCGCGACAGAAACAAAGACACAAACAGATTTAGATAAATATCGCGATGCCATGCAACAGGCACTATTAGAAACGGAGGCTGTGTAATGTTGATTTTTGAAAAGAGTTCTCCGGGTCGTCGAGCGACCGCTCAAGCGCCAAGTAATAAGGCTGAGCTTTCTGGCATTCCTGCAGAATTTCGTCGTAAAGATGCGGCTAAATTACCTGAGGCATCTGAACTGCAAGTTGTTCGTCATTTTACGAATCTATCGCGTAAAAACTTTTCCATCGATACGCAGTTCTATCCTTTAGGCTCCTGTACGATGAAATACAATCCTCGCGGTGCACATAAAGCTGCAAGTTTGCCGGGGCATCTGGCTCGTCACCCTTTAGCGCCTCAATCGCACAGCCAAGGCTATCTTTCTTGCATTTACGAGTTGCAAGAGATTCTTAAAGAAGTAACCGGCATGGCAGGCGTTTCGTTAACACCAATGGCGGGAGCGCAGGGCGAGTTTGCGGGTGTTGCGATGATCAAGGCGTATCATGATGCACGTGGCGATACAGCTCGTCAGGAAATTATCGTTCCTGAAGCGGCGCATGGTACTAACCCTGCGACAGCGGTTATGTGTGGTTACAAGGTTCGTGAGATTCCTGTACTACCGGACGGTGATGTCGATCTTGATGCCTTGAAAGAAGCTGTGGGTCCTCAAACCGCAGGGATCATGATGACCAACCCATCGACTTGTGGAGTGTTTGAACGTCAAATCGAAGCGATTTCGAAAACGGTGCATGAAGCAGGTGGTTTGCTTTATTACGATGGTGCGAACTTGAATGCTATTTTAGGTAAGGTTCGCCCTGGAGATATGGGGTTTGATGTTTTGCACA
>NZ_LWGF01001055.1:0-20471 GCF_001635355.1 Oleiphilus sp. HI0125 | reverse complement strand
CTGCTTCACCAGGATCAACATAAGTATCAATTCCTAGCTTTATTTGAATACCCTCCGCTGGTTTCTCTAGATATAGATCACCTACGTAATATGTATCTTCATATCGAGAAGAAAATAATAAAAAATCATAATCAATACTGCCGTGAAGTTTGATCCGATGGCCAGGATAAGAGAGATTAAGTGCTATATCAGCGAAAAACTGCGAAGTCGTATCGAAAGAAAAATCCACGACAACCACATCAGAAACACCGGATAAACTGGCACTAAAACGCAAGTCAGCACTAATTCCTAGAAATTCATTATTGTTATCATCACCATCAAAATAGACCTCATCTGACTCGTAGTAACAAGAATAGGACTTATGACACTTATCCAATAAAATGGCCCAATCACTTAAATTAGAATCATCGAGAGAGATATCCAGCCCAAGTAAAAAGTTTTCGCCTGACTGGTTTCCAGCACTCCCCATCAAAGATAAAGTCGCTTCGCTGAATTCTTCTACATAAATATGGTTGAAGTACATATCATATAAGTACTCTTGGCCCTCATACTCGACTACCTCTTTGTAAAAGCCATTTGACTTCTCTTTAGAGATCACAAAGTCTCTGAGCGAAAGATCGATCTGCCCTACAAATGTTAAAGGGTCTGGAATATCTTCTGTTTCTATTTGAGAAACGCTTGCATTTAATTGAGCATCAAGTTCTGAAATTGTCCAATCTGACTGGTGCAACAATATGCGTTCAAACGAATATTCGTCACTATACGTCTGAACAGCTATCTCTTCTCTGACACTCCCCCAATAAAAAGCACGAACAAAACTTTCACTAAGGGTCAGTTCAACTGTATTTGAAACAATAGATCCTTGCAGCGCCATATCAATAACACCGTGATGCGTTTCATTATTCACTTTATCCGCTTGATCTTTTGGATCGTCAAAAATAGTTATGTCACCATTCTCAAAAGACTGCTCAACAAGAGCCAACGCATTTAATTGGACCGACACATCAACCGGCAAAGTGCGTGGAATATCTTTACGACGCACCGTAACATCATCGTTCACAGAAAAAGTGCGGGCGCCTTCCTCGTCTACAGTTACGTTAACTATAATAATGCTTTGATCTCGCTCATCTACAATTTCAGTACTCCCTGCAGGGATAGTAAGCTCTGCTAAATCGGGATTCCCCATTTCATATGTTTTAAGAATTGCTTCCAGCGATTTCATAATAGCTTTATAAGCATACTCAGCATCTTCCGAGCTCATCATTGATGCAGCATCAAGCTGAAACTCAAAGCCATCCAACACATAGCCTACAGATTGCAACTGAGTGCCTTCAGGGTCTTCAATAATTGAAGAATCAATGGCTACTCCTAGCTCACGAACCTCTTCGATAAAACCTTTAATTTTCTCGACTCCCTCGATGAGATTTGAGTCACTCGGGACTCCTATCGAGCCAAAATCAGCGGGTTCTTGGCTATCAGCTAGCGCTGCAGCAAAATTGAAATCTCCGAAAGCATCAGCAATCGCAACAATAAGGTTTGGCGACAAATCATCAGATAATTGGACATGGATACTCACCCTTCTCACTAGTTCAGCTGCTCGAGTATAAATTTCATTCATACCGGTAACATGATCAGACTCCGCATTGTCTGGAACACCATAAAGCTGGAAAAAATCAGCAAACTTATCCAGTGATGCAAATAGATTAGCGCTTGAACCAGACGCATGACTATCATCCTGCACGGCAGAAATCAGGGCAGAGTTTATTGCGGCAAATTTAAGAGCTATATCTTCACGCACACTAACGCGAGCGACAGAGTCGGTGTCAGTAATATCGTGCGCAACGATCTGGGTAATATCTCTCGCTAAACCAAAACGGTCAGCGATCCTGCTATTCGCTTCTCTGATCTTATTTTCTAGTTCGAATTGATTAGCATATGAGTCATTAAGAAATAAGTTCGCGGCAATATGCGATAGTGGAGAAATAGTCCCCTTAAGCGTCCCATCTGAGCTGATCAGTACAGCCGTCATATGAAAATTTTCTGGAACAGGAACCCAAGAGCCAAAAGAATAACGATCATCATCTGAATCTGGTGAGCCATCGACATCACAGTGTGGGTAAATATCACACCGCATCTCTGAATCACTCATCGAACTCATTTTGAGATATAAAGGAGCAGAAGCAAATTCATTTGGTAGCTCAAAGAAGAAAGAGCCAGATTCGTCTGTAATGGCCTCTGCAATTGGAGTGTTAGAAACTCCTTCGATAGGGTCTATTACGTATGCTTCTACAAGCGCATTATGAATGATCCCTTTCATTACCTGACCATCGATCGCAGGCCCCGAAGACTCTACAACTGTTACGGAAGATGATGCGCTCTCACCTGAACCGCCTCCGCCACAGGCGGTTAATATAGCCATTGCGGCCAACACTACTATTCGGCTAAGTCCCTTCATATACAACTCCATTATGAGGCGCCCTCAAGATACCTTGGGCATTATTTATTTTTGTTAGTTACATAAAGTCACACATTACAGGAGATCAATATAAATTTCAGGAATAAACTGATCAAAGTTAAGTGACAGGCGCCTCAAAAACACAAAGTCCGGCGGTGCTAAAGTTTTGAGTGCGGAGTTCTCATCGTCATCAAAGGATGCAATTTTTTTAGCAGGCCATAAATTAAATCAAATAGGACAAACTCATTAATTCATATAATGACGACTTGCTCGTTACTTAGTTTGCCGTTAACGTCCATGGCGCACATCGTTTTGCTGTCGTGTGCGGATTATAAAAATAAATACAAGGTAAACAGCATGACAAAAACCATTCAAAAATTTCTTAGTTTTTCAGTCCTAATTTTCTCAAGCAGTTTCGCTGCCGCAGCGCAAGATACGCTCGACTATGGCTTGTACTGGTTTGATGAAAACAACACTTCCGTCAAGGCAATTGAACAAGACGGTACAGTGAACAATGTCTCCTTAAACTACTTTGATCCAACCAAACCAACCATTATTCACTTCCATGGCTGGCAAAATGGTTCATCGCAAAACAACTACTCACGTGAAGATTTTCTATTCGATTACAACGGCGAGAACGTGATTACATCGGCAAGTTGGAAAGTGCGTGATTGGAACATTGCGTACTTTTACTGGAACCAGTTAGCTGACGAGGCAGAAGTAAAAGATGCTGAAGCGAAAATCTGGACGCCCAATGGACCGCGCGGCATGCGTTATCGTTTAAACGATGGTTCGTATCGTACAGCACTGTCACCAAACAAATCTGTTTCTGATATTGCGTTTGAGCAAATCACATCAGTGCTTTCGGGCAGCACCTCATACTATGTTCGATTATCAGGTCATTCTCTTGGTAGCCAGTTAGCGACTAACGTCACAAAGAAAATCAGTGACGCGGTCTATAACGGTACTGTCGGCAATAACCTGACTGTCGACCGCTTAGAATTGCTTGATCCTTTCTGGTCAGCAGATCCAAAATCATATCTTGGTGATGCGAATGGCGACGGTAATACTGATTGGGTCGGCGAACATGCGCGCTGGGATATTCAAACCTTAATCGATCGCCACAACTTGCCAGTAACTTGGTACAAATCGAGTGGTATTTTGGATATTTGGATCGGAGATCGAAATACGATCCTAGAGGGTATGGTTACGTTTATTCATAATCGATTCTGGTATTTGTCAGGCCCTGACTTCGTTAACAAACATAACCAGGTGGTTCCTTGGTACTTCCGTTCAATGGCTTCAAATGCGCCTGAAGAAGTAACCATTACATGGTGGGGGGCACGCCGCACAACTGGCAAGCTAGCAGCAAGTGCTCGCACATCAGATTCACGTATTCAAGAGATGATGGGTGATCGATATCACTGGGATCAGGTAGAAGGTCGTTACACGACTGACCCTTCTGATGACCAATTCGAACGAAAGAACTACTAGAGCACGGTATGAGCCCCTCATAGGGGCTCAATCACTTCTCTGGAACAGGCGTATATTCGCAACTATCTCCAGGGATTTTTGGAAACTTCCCTTCTTTCCAATCACGGCTCGCTTGATCAATTCGTTCACGACTAAACGACACAAAGTTCCAAAACATATGTGGCGCAGTCGGAAAAGCTTCGCCACCGAGCATAAGCACGCGAGAATAACTCAAGCACTCCAAACATAAGTCATGCTCTTCAAGCACGACTGACTCATTGGCGCAAAACGTTTCACCACCAATTCGCACTTCGCCATCGAGCACATAGATAAGGCAATCTTGTTCTGGGTTTGGGCGATCAAGCATTGATCCTGCTTTCGCAATCACGTCGAGATAAAACATAGGCGAATAGGTTTTAAGTGGTGAGGTCATGCCAAAGGCCTCGCCTGCTATCAAACGTTTGATCACACCATCGTGCATGAAATGCGGCAACTGTGCTTTTTTGATGTGCGTGAAGCTTGGCTCGATTTCCGCCATGTCCTCAGGTAGCGCAACCCAGGCTTGAATGCCGTTTAGGCGATGTTGAGACGCCTTCACTTCAATCGTTTCGCGCTCTGAATGAACAATACCTCTACCCGCGGTCATCCAGTTCACATCACCGGGCAGTACTTCAAGATTGTTGCCCAAACTATCTCTGTGCAACATGGCACCCTCAAGCATATAGGTAATTGTGCTCAAGCCAATGTGGGGATGAGGACGAACATCAATGCCCTCGCCCGGCGCGAAATCAGCAGGTCCCATATGATCAAGAAAAGTAAATGGACCGACCATTCTCTGCTCTTTATGAGGGAGAATTCTGATGACACTAAACCCATCTAAATCTTTTACCTGCCCTTCAATTTTACGCGCCATAAACGTCTCCAAAGATATTTAAGTGAATTACTCCACGCCGATCGCTGTCAACACGCTTTGTTGTGTTTGAGCACCCATTAGCCATTGTTTGGTGCCTGCTTTTGGATTAAGCACCAAGGTGGCTGGCAATGCGACAGGCGTTTCTTCTCCGAACATAGATGCGGGATCATTGAGCAGCATAGGAAGTTGCAGATTAAATTTATCCGCTTCACTTTGTAGTTTTTCGTCACTGAGGCGATCAAAATTGTATGCAAATACAGATAATTGGGGGTGCTTATCCAACTCGTTGAGCTCAGGAATTTCTTTCACGCAGGGTTTGCACCAACTTGCCCAATAATTAATCAGAACAAAATCAGTACCAATGTCTGAATAAGCGAGATCGTTTTGTGCATGAAGCTGAAACACTTTATCGATGGAAGAGCTTGCTTCGGAGCATGCTTGCAGCATCATTAACGTCATTAATATAACAAGAATTCTTCGCACAATTCGTTCCTTAACCATTCAACTTATTGTTATCATGCACGCCATCAAAATTAGGCAAAATTACTCTTTTTAATGGCAGTTTAAACATGACAGACATTACGATTTACCACAACCCACGTTGTTCAAAGTCACGCCAAACTCTCGCTCTTATCGAAGAGAAAGGCATTACGCCGACCATTAAGCTTTATCTCGAAGATGTACCCTCTGCAGAGGAAATTAGTTCACTTCTTTCGAAGCTTGATATTTCTGCCCGCGAACTACTTCGAAAAGGCGAAGATGCCTACAAAGAACGAGGATTAAAAGACACCTCAATCGCTGATGATGATTTGATCAAAGCAATGACCGAAGCGCCAAAACTAATTGAGCGTCCGATTGTCGTGAAAGGTGACAAAGCCGTTCTCGGTCGCCCACCAGAAAACGTACTGGAATTGATTTAATGTCGACCCCTTACGTCCTCGTTCTGTATTACTCGCGTAACGGCGCAACAGAAAAAATGGCGATGCAAATAGCTCGCGGAATTGAATCCGTTTCAGGTATCGAAGCACGAGTACGGACTGTTCCTCCAGTGTCTGCAAACAGTGAGCAAAGCATTGCAGCGGTTCCGAATGAAGGAGCCATGTATTGCAGCGATGAAGACCTCAAAGAGTGTGCGGGTCTCGCATTAGGTAGCCCAACTCGTTTTGGAAATATGGCGGCCCCTTTAAAATACTTTTTAGATGGCACTAGCAGCCTATGGATGAGCGGTGCGCTATCTGGAAAACCGGCAAGTGTCTTTACCTCAACAGGTTCAATGCATGGAGGGCAAGAGACGACGCTGCTTTCAATGATGATCCCTTTGATGCATCAGGGCATGGTGATTTCAGGCCTTCCCTACACTGAAAAAGCCTTGCATGACACAACAACAGGCGGCACCCCCTACGGCGCAAGTCATACAGAAATGGGAACAAACGGTGCTTTGAGCGAACATGAAACCGCGCTATGCCAAGCCCTCGGTAAACGATTAGCCACGCTCGCTCGTAAACTTAATTCTTAATCAGATTCAGAAAACGTTATGACAAATTCTCTCGAACTCAAAAGCAAACGTGCAGCACTTGTTACTAAAATCAGCTATGTCGCTCTGCTAGTCATCTTGGCCTACACCACCTTTGTACCCGGACTACCAGAAGGTGTATCAGTTGCTCTAGTACTCGCTGTGAAATATATCCCCTTGCTGATTGTGCTTCCTGGCCTACTCTTAAATAAACTGCGTTCATATGTATGGCTGTGCTTTATTGTGCTGTTTTACTTCACGCGCGCGTTTGTTGATGCCTATATGCAAGAGTCTTGGCTATCAGCAGACACTTTCATCACAGTGATCACCATGGTTTTATTCCTTGCCGCAATGTATTTTGTGAAATGGGAAAAACTTCAAGGTAAATCGCTATAAGGCAGACATAACAATAGGATTTTCACGTGCAACAGACCACGGCTTCGCTGACGCTTGATTTTAGTCGAACCGTCAATCAATTGGTGAGTGACGGCATTCTTGCGCAAGACGATGCGGATAAACTCCTCAGTTCACCCCGTGGTCAAAAACACGTACAACTCCACCCACTCGAAATCATTGCCGGCGCAGGTTTAAAAGCGCTCAATGGCGATGTGAATGTTGATATGAATTACTTGCTCGACTGGCTCAGTGACTGGTCAGAGCAAGAGATCTTCAATATTGATCCTCTAAAAGTTGATTCACTCAAAACCTCACAAGTAATGTCATTTGCTTTTGCGCAACGACATCAAATTCTTGCCGTTGAAGTGAATAGTGAAGAAGTCGTGATCGCCAGTGCTCAGCCTTTTGCGCATGACTGGGAAAACGATCTACAACATGTTCTGAAAAAGGACATCAAGCGTGTCATTGCCAATCCCGCAGATTTAAGGCGATTTACCATTGAATTCTATGAACTGGCTAAGTCTGTCAACAAAGCCGGTGTCGATGCAGATCAAAGCGCCTACACACAAAACTTCGAGCAAATGCTTGAACTTGGCGGAAGTTCTGGAAAATCGAATCACGATGCTAACGACCAACATATCGTCAATATTGTTGATTGGCTGCTTCAATATGCCTTCGATCAGCGCGCAAGTGATATCCATTTAGAGCCACGTCGCGACATCGTCAACATGCGATTCCGAATCGATGGCGTTCTTCATCCCGTATACGAATTTCCCGCTAAGGTCGGGATTGCCGTCACCAGTCGCCTTAAAATATTAGGCCGATTAAACGTTGCAGAGAAACGTAAACCACAAGATGGCCGAATAAAAACAAAGAACGATAAAGACAAAGAAATCGAACTTCGGTTATCGACCCTACCAACCGCCTTTGGCGAAAAGCTTGTGATGCGTATTTTTGACCCTGATGTGCTGCAATGTAGTTTTGCAGATCTCGGGTTTGCGAATGAAGATCTAAAACGCTGGCAGAACATGATTCGCCAACCGCATGGAATTATCCTTGTCACAGGCCCAACTGGTTCCGGTAAAACCACAACGCTTTATTCAACGCTTCGCGAACTTGCAACACAAGAAGTTAACGTGAGTACCGTCGAAGACCCAATCGAAATGATTGAGCCCGCATTTAATCAAATGCAAGTGCAGCACAATATCGATCTGGGGTTTGCAGATGGTTTGAAAGCATTGATGAGACAAGACCCAGACATCATCATGGTTGGTGAGATTCGCGATTTAGAAACCGCTGAAATGGCGATTCAAGCCGCATTAACTGGCCACTTGGTTTTATCCACCTTGCATACCAATGATGCTCCAAGCTCTATCAGCCGTCTTTTGGAACTAGGTGTCGCGCCCTATTTGATTCGCGCAACCTTGCTTGGTGTCATGGCACAGCGTTTGGTACGTACACTGTGCCCAAGCTGTAAGACAGAAACCGTAATTGATTCCAATGACTGGGCAGAACTAACCAGCCCATGGAAAACCAAACAACCTGAGAAAGCCTGTAAACCGGTCGGGTGTTTGGAGTGTAGAAACACCGGTTATCATGGTCGTGCAGGTGTATACGAAGTGATGCCGCTTAGCGAACAAATGAAAGCCAATATTCATGACCAAACCAATATCATGGATTTGCGCAAAATTGCGATAAAAGAAGGTATGCAGTCTTTACGTTTGAGTGGCGCCCACAAAGTTGCCTCGGGCCAAACGACCATCGACGAAGTGTTGCGCGTAACCCCCGCAAGTCTCAGTCGCTGAACAGACTATTCCAGCGCCATTCAGCAGTATCTCCTTGAAGCCTCTCTGGCACAGCGCGTAAGCTATGCGCCACGCTGGACAGGATTTTTAAGGAGACCTTTATGCGTCCAATTATAAAAACAAGTTTGCTTGCTTTATCCGTCGTTTTCGCGAGCAACCTATTCGCACAAACACCTCAAGAAAAAGGCTTAGAAATCGCTATTGAAAGCGACAAGCGTAATCAGGGCTGGCAAGACTCCACCGCTGATATGACAATGACTCTGCGCAATAAACAAGGTGAAGAAAGTATTCGCTCTTTGCGAGTTAAAAGCCTTGAAGTTGAAGATGATGGCGATAAGAGCATGACCATCTTTGATGAACCCAAAGATGTACGCGGCACCGCCCTACTCACCTTCTCTCATAAAACTGAAGCTGATGATCAATGGCTGTTTCTCCCCGCATTGAAACGTGTAAAACGCATTGCATCACGAAATAAATCAGGCCCGTTCATGGGCAGTGAATTCGCGTTTGAAGATTTGAGTTCACAAGAAGTCGAAAAGTATACCTATAACTACCTTAATGATGAGGCCTGCGGTGATCTGGAGTGCTTCGTGGTGGAACGTACTCCTACTGACAAATATTCTGGCTACACCAAGCAAATCGCTTGGATTGACCAAACAGAATATCGCGTTATCAAAATCGAATTTTATGATCGCAAAAAGTCCTTACTCAAAACACTCGATTTTAAAGGCTATCAGCAATATTTGGGTCAATACTGGCGTCCAGAAATGATGCTCATGCAAAACCATCAAACTGGAAAATCAACCGACCTTACGTGGTCAAACTATGCCTTCCAAACTGGGCTAGCGGATGGTGATTTCACCAAGAACAGTTTGAAGCGCGCCAAATAGCCGCTCGATCGATTCGAATGCATTGAGAGCTACCTTAAACCGCTGAGTTTCATAAAAGGAACTGAGAACATTAGGTAGCTTTCAACTCTCTGAACTTCCTCTCAACACGCTGATTTAAGTCAACACAGAACTTCTCTTCGCAGAATTCATCTTGAAATATCAGCTCTTTCGCTTAAAACTGCGTCAAAATCCAAACCACTTGGTCAGCAATCCTAAAAAAATCGTGATAAACTCGCCCGCCTTGTTCGCAATGTGACACATCCGCATACACAGCGAGAAATAGTGTCTATTCTTATGTGAGAACGAAAACAATACGGTACGACCCAAGTGACAGCACAAACTTTTCAAGCTCCCCATCGAGTACTTATGGGCCCAGGCCCGTCAGACGTTTCACCACGTGTTCTTAAAGCACTTGGTCAACCAACTATCGGACATTTAGACCCAGCATTCGTTGGCTTAATGGATGAGATCAAAGATCTACTTCAATACGTTTTCATGACTGAAAACCGTTTGACGATTCCAGTTTCTGCTCCAGGTTCTGCAGGCATGGAAACATGCTTGATGAACATGGTAGACCCTAATGATCACGTATTAGTGTGCATCAATGGTGTCTTCGGTGGTCGTATGACTGAGGTTGCTAAACGTGCCGGCGCTAAAGTGACCACGCTCGAGTTCGATTGGGGCACAGAAGTTGATCCAGCCAAAGTAGAAGAAGCACTTGCCGCAGATGATAGTATTTCGATGCTTGCGTTTGTTCATGCTGAAACATCAACAGGCGTTCGCTCAGACGCTAAAACCTTATGCGAAATCGCACGTAAGCATGACTGCTTAACGATTGTTGATGCCGTGACCTCATTGGCAGGTATTGAATTACGTGTAGATGATTGGGGTATTGATGCGATCTACTCAGGCACACAAAAATGTCTGTCCTGTGTACCTGGTATTTCACCCGTTAGCTTTAGCGAAAAAGCCGTCGCAAAAATCCAGAGCCGTGAGCACACCAATGATTCTTGGTTCTTAGATCTGAAACTAGTCATGGCTTATTGGGAACAAAGTGAAGCGCAACCTAAGCGTGCGTATCACCACACCGCACCAGTAAATAGCTTGTATGCATTGCATGAGTCGCTACTTATGGTGAAAGAGGAAGGCCTTGAAAATGCTTGGGCTCGCCACGCGAAACATCATAATGCGCTTGTTGCAGGTTTGAGTGTACTGGGTATTGAACTCATTGTTGCGGAAGAGTATCGCTTACCTGAATTGAATACCGTGAAGATTCCAGAAGGTGTGGATGACGCGGCTGTTCGTACTGCATTGCTTAGCCAATTCGATCTTGAGATCGGCGCGGGCCTTGGCAAGTTTGCAGGCAACGCTTGGCGTATAGGTTTGATGGGCAGCGCATGTAAACGTGAAAACGTTGAGCTATGCATCTCAGCCCTAGCGAGCGTTCTTAACGAACAAGGATATGACTGTGACGGCGATGCAGCAATGGCTGCCGTTGCTAATAGCTACGCCTAATATATTTCTCGTTCTAGGGCTCATTGCCAAAGGGTCAGTGTAGCAATACTCTGACCCTTTATTATTTAATCACCCTACATAGTTAAGGCATGAGTTTCGGCATGGACAAACATCTTCTTATCATTGGCCACGCTCCCTCTCCAAATACTCACACACTCCTAAAAACAATCAACGATGCGAGTAACAAAAGCCAGTGCACTGTAACTAGCTTATCTGCATTTGATACCACTCCAGAGCACATCATTCAGGCAGACGCTGTCATTCTTTTCACACCAGAAAACCTCAGCTACATGTCTGGAGCGATGAAAGATATGTTTGATCATTGCTATTACCCCGTACTTGAGAAAAAACAAGGTTTACCAGTCGCAGCGATTGTTCGCGCTGGGCACGATGGCACTGGCACGGTGCACGCCTTACCAACGATACAATTACCTTAAAACGCACCTAATTTAGCCGCTCTCGGTAATCATTGAACGACTTTTCATTCTAGAGCCGGTTTGTCATCGCCGTAGAGATACATGATCAGCATATGGGGCAAGGTTAAGGCCGCCAGTAGGTAAAAAAGACTCGCCGTCAATTGTGAGGATACGGTGAGCGCTTGCTCATAGGTAATAAATAAGATGGCGCATAGTAAGAGCAATGTCAGCACGAACAAGCGCCCCAAGGGTGCTTTTAAGTCACTTCGAGCGGCGGCAAGGTATTTTGCATAATGGCGTATGTGACGGTGACTATGTAAACAGCAGAAATACAGCGCAAAATATGCAAACGGATGACAGGCATACGAGAGTGTGAGCAAAAACAGCCATTCGAGACGAAATGGTCGGGTAAATACGGTAAACAGGTTGATGAATGCCGCCAAGCTCACCAAACCTGTGGCAATGATAAACGCACTCGTTTCTGAGGCTGAAACCCCCAATTGCGCTAAAATCGCCACACTTTCTTGCGTGTGCCAAACAAAGGGAAAGGCAATGATGCTGGCACCATAGAGCGCACGTAAGTAGTGAGCGTATGGCTCCTTATTGGTTTCCACATCTTCGCCAAAATGCCAAGAGGAAAGCGCTAAAAATAGGCATAACGATAAAGTGGGCAGCGCGAGCCAAAGCCCAAACGCCAGCATGCAAAGCAAAAGATAGAGGCTGCTAAATCTTATGAAACGTGTTTTACGCTGATGAATGTTTTGATCGAAGATCCATGGATCAAGTAAGCCATGGGGCAGCCCATAAACAATGACGAGGCCCACTAAAATATATAACGATAGATCGCTCGGAAGGAGTTGTAGTGCGATTGCCAGAGCGCTAATCAGTAGGTAGGGACCGCAGGTATTGATGGCATTGCCTTGGGCATTTGTTTGTACTTTTTTATTGGCGATTAGCATTTTTTTGCTCCGCCTGAATTGATGAATCCGCGCGGCTGACAGAGCGCCTGAATAAAGGGGATTTTGGGCATTGCCATGATGACATTTAGCCAATCTTTTACGCTCGCCTCGCCAGCCATAAAGCGGGCAAAGCCGTCATCAGGCAGCGCCCGAGCCACTTGACTTAATATATCACCCCCTAATCTTGGTTGATTAATCAGCACCTTGATAAACAAAGCGTCGAGGAATCGAACGCTCGGATGATAAGTATCAACGGTTTCAAGACGGCCCGTACGAATCCACTGTTCGGCCGTCGCTGCCGCCCAGTGCTGCATCGCTAAAAAACCATAACCGGAAGAGGCGCGCAATGCGCCAGCAGCGAGGCCGGCGCGTGGCCAGGATGTATGACCAGAATTGACGCGTCCCATCGGTAAAACGCCCTCTTCATGACGAATGCATTGAGCTGGCGCTAAGCCATATTGCGTCATCCATATCTCTATTTTGGTCTGAAGTATCTCCGGGTCAACCATATGCTGTGTAAAGCGGGTCGGCTCAACGAGCACTCTATCTGGGGCCAGTGCGAGCCAATAAATAAAGTCGGTACCGCCCTCATCGCTAACTAGCTCTGTCATTAACCCAGCCCGACGCCAGTCAGGTAAGGGTTCGTGAAGTAGCCACTCTTCGCCGTAAAATACTTGATAGTAATCCGCCGACTGGTAGCGTGCATTGCACTCAATTAACTGCTTAGCAAAAAAAATCTTGCCACCAGTCGTGGTTACTTTGAATTTGGCAGGAGGGTCATCAATGGCTTCAATTGTTTGCACAGTCTGCCCAAGCTCGACGGTATAGCCGCCAAGATCAATCAGCGAGCAGGCATCTTGATAAAAAGTGTCTGCAGGCAATGAACAGTAATCATACGCGTGGAAGTCGCACTGTTGCCTATGGCCGCCTCTCAGCGATATTTCACAACTATCCCAATAATGTTCGGCTAATTGGTGCCAGCGACTCTCTTTTTTTGCCCAATAAGACCAGGTCTTATCGTTGCTGAAGGCGGTTCGTTGATCCAGTAACACCACCTTGCCCCGATAGCCGCGTAATGCCAACTCCCTTGCTAGCGATAAACCACTGCACCCTGCCCCAACAATCAGTAGGTCTTGCGTTTCTTGGAGCAGCGTTTTAGTAGGCATAACTGTTTAGCTGGAATAAGGGATAGTTGGGTTTGGTCGGCTCTGGTATATTTTGCAGTAATCGCTCTTCGCGGCCGCTCAACATGACCAATGTGAGCCACAGTTTTCTCGTGAGCGAACTGTGCGCACGGTAGCTGAGATTGTTATAGCGATGACGTTGCAGATCGCGACCAATATCTCGGTATACATGTGCAGCTAGCTGAATGGCGAAACCGGCGCGTGGAGGTAAATATGCTATGCCGAACAGACCGCTTTTATAGTAGTGATCGGCCAGTGTTAAGAGTCGTTTGCTGGCAGTGGCGAGTTCGCTCGTCGGTGTTTTGCGTTGTACAAGCTCGCAAGCGCTTAATTGGTCTGTCCAATCCTTTGGTATGTAGCATCGGCCTATGCTTGCGTCTTCGCCGACATCCCGCGCGATATTGGTGAGCTGTAAGGCAATGCCGAGGTGAACCGCATGATGCAAGGCTTGTTCATTGTTAATTCGCATGACGTCGCACATCAAAATACCAACGGTGCCCGCGACTTGGTAGCAGTATTGTATTAAGTCTTTTTCGTGTTCGATGGCGACATGGCCTTGGTCGAATAGAAAACCTTCCAGCATGTCCTGCAGTGCGCGCTTGGACAAAACTAAATCTGGATCAAAGGTGATTTTCGTCTCTTGATGTTGATCAAAAAGAGATTTAATCGTACGTAATTTTTGCGTACGACTTGGGTCATCTCCATCTGCCAAGTCATCTAGATAACGACACAGAGCATAAAGTTTAGAGACTGATTGGGACAATTCAGCGGAGAAAAATCGTGCCGCCCAGTTAAAGCTTTTACTGTGCTTGGCAATAGAATGCTTTGCATCGATCGCTTCGCCACGCAGTTGCTTAAGACTGAGCTGTAAAGTGTCCATTTACACGCACCGAGCTATGTTTGGCTAAGCTAGTTTTGAGTAATGACTCGGCCACTTTTGCAGAACTGATGACTCCTGGTAGTCCCGCACCAGGATGAGTGCCCGCACCGGTTAGGAACAAGTTATCCAGCGATTCGCCCCGATTATGGAAGCGAAACCAGGCTGATTGATAAAACAGGGGGGCAATTGAGAAGCCGGCGCCAAACTCACTGTTGTAGTTTTGCTTGAAATCGAGCGGAGTCATCGCAAAAACTGATTCTGCGTTTTCTTTAATGCCTGGCAATATGGTCTCATCTAAGCGTTGCAGTACGCGCGCTTGGAACATTTCACGCACTTCATGCCAATTTATCTCCGATTTTAGGTTAGGAACCGGCACGAGGGCATAAAAACTGTCACAGCCCGTTTTGGCAAAACTCGGATCCGTCGCGGTGGGACGATGCAAATAGATAGAGATATCTTCAGATAAGTTACCATGATGAAAAATGTCATCAAGAAGAGGTTTGTAGGCCTTCCCTAATATAATTGTATGATGTTGTACCGAGGGGTATAGCTTTGGGCTTCCGAAAAATAAAACAAATAAGCCCATCGAGGGCTTAGCAACTTTTCGACGTATTTTGGCGATCCGAGAAGCATGGTCGGGTAACAGTTTGCGATACAAATAAAGTGGGTCCATATTAGAGATACAATAATCGCAGGCTAGCGTATGGCCGTTGTCGAGTTGCACTGCGGTGATACGCTTTTGTTGCGTTTCAAACTTAACCACCTCATGGTTGAGTACTACCTCGATTCCCTCTTCCTGCATTAATTTGGTTAAGGCATCGACTAAGGCTTGTGTGCCACCCATGGCAAAGTGCACGCCATGAGCGCGTTCTAAGTAATGAATTAGGCTATAGATACTGGTAGTATCGAATGGGTTACCGCCCACTAAAAGTGGTTGAATTGAAAATGCTTGGCGAAGTTTATCGTGTTTTAGATGCCGGCAAACTAGCTGCCAAACGCTACGATAACTACCGAGTCGAAGCATTTGTGGAATTACTTTTATCATGTCTATTATTTGATGGAACGGCCGATGCGCTAGTTGCTCGAAGCCAAGTTGATAAATCTCTTTCGAGGCAGCAAGGAGCTTTCGGTAGCCTTTTACATCATCTGGGCTGATCATAGCTATCGACCTTTCGATACGCTCGTTATCACCTCCATAATCAAAATGCGTCCCGTCGTCGTAAACAAACCGATACCAAGTATTTAGGGCCTTAAATTCCACATAGTCAGCGCGCTCTTTCCCGAATAATGCAAACAACTCGTCAAAAAGAAAGGGCGCAGTAATAACCGTTGGACCAGCATCATGCTTGTATCCATCTACTTGAAATCGCTGTGCGCGCCCGCCTGGGTGGGATGTTTTGTCGACAATAGTAACGTCGCAGCCCAATGCTTTTGCTCGCAAGGCAGCGGCAATACCGCCAAAACCGGCCCCTACCACGACAACGTGTGGATTCATAGCAAATCTACCTTGTTGCGGAGCGCATTAATGAAATGCTGTAACGGCAATGCGCAATCTGACTGCGGTATGGAGCATTTCTGGTCGGCGCTGTCTAGCAAGTTTTGCATTTCATCGAGCACAGCCCTTCGAGCAGAAGCCAAAGAGGAGGGGGTAGCGTGATATTTTATGTTTACAGCATTGAGCTGATCCGTTTGACAATCTTGCTCAAAATCTACTACATCGTCATACAATTGATAAGCTAGCGCAAATTGTCCAGCCGCCGTCACTAGCGGCTGGAGCGCAGGCAATCGATTGACGTGCAGGCTGGGTAAGTAAACCGACAGTTGAATGAGTGGTGCCGCCTTATCAAACGCGATAACTCGATAATCGTCTGGGCGTACTTTACCTGCTCTACTTAAGTCAGCCGTTTGGCCTCGAATGGTTTGCTGAACCGCTTGAAAAGCTCGCGTTTGAAGCTGCAGCGAAAACGTTGAGCGAATCTCTGCTAGTAACAGGCTGGCACCCACGATCATACTATCACCGGCGCAAAGGGCTAAAGCTTTACCATACTTAACCCAAAGTGATGGCGTGTTCCGCCGAACTTTGTCTTGATCTTGAATATCATCATGAATTAGCGAGGCGTTATGTAATAGTTCGACAACCGCTGCGAATCGCATTGCGGTCTGCGAATCTATGTTGAGGGCAACCCCAGTTTGATAGCAAAGTGTTGCACGTTTGAGGCTGCCACTGCTCGCAAGATGATATTGCAACATGGCCCCGACCTGTTGACCACTGCTCGCGCAGGAATCGAGCATGATCCGCTTCAACGCTGGTTCAAGGGCAGAGCTTCGCAACGACGCTCTGTTCGGGACCTCAAAATTCACTGGCTGCATCGTATAAGCGGCGTGCTTTTTTTAGAATGCACACCCTTTAAACATTTAAGCTTCAGATGTTTGCGTCGCAGCTGCCCAGATTACTACACCAAACGCAATTTTATTTACAAAATCGGCTAAGTTGTAAATTAAGTTCAGTGCTCCAGAGTCGACGCCCCCTGCCATGTAGCCTAAGACGTACCCGATCGGGTAAATAGACCACCCCACCGTGACAATCAATCTGAGTGCTGAGAATGCTTTCTGACTTGCCGCATTACCGCTACTGCTGTTTATCTTGCTCGCTTGTCCAAAGAAAATTTCATAGACAATATACAACCACCCGATCATACCCACAACAAAGCCAGCGGTTATACCCATCGCGCCAACCTCACCTAGGTAGCCGCCCACTAGCATGACCACACTGGCTATCAGAAGTTTCCAAAATAGCACTGCTGGAACTACTGCGATTGCAGCTAAGATTAAATAGAATTCGATAATTTGTAGAGGTACTGTTAATAACCAATCTACGTAACGAAATACTGTTGGGCTCTGTCCTGTTTCAACCCAAACACCGCGCATGTAAAAATAGTGTAAACAAGCAATGCCCGTAACCATGGCTGCGACGGTGAGAGATGTTTTCCATTTACCCTCGGCACGATCGCGTTCAACATAGAAGAAAAATGTCGCAGCAAGCATAGCGGCAGACATCAACCAGAACGAAACACCCACGAAATCTTTAGGATCTAACATAATTATCTCCGATTTTTATGGCAGTGATTGTGCAATCTGGGAATGCTTTAGCGAATCAAATCGACACCAGTTTGCATCACTCCTAAGTTTTCGTTGTGACCTGCTGTACCTCAAATGAGCCACAACCTGAACGACCGGTTCCGTAATCTGCATATCACACAGACTTCAACTCCGGTACGATTTCCCAATTAAGCTAGACCATTTTTTACTGGATTCCAGAAAAATTAGCATGTATTTCGAAATTTTTATGAATTTTACACCTTCGTTCTTGGGCGAGGCTGCAGGTAAAAGTCTTGTGTGCAAGATTGAGAGATAGCTTTTGACAAGGTAATCATCCAATCAGGCGTGGGCAATCATAAGCTATAAAAGGACATAAAAGGACATAAAAGGACAGCAGCGCTGCGCATGGCCCTTGCTGACTGGTCAATTAAAACGAACTAGACTATGTCAATAAAAAACATCTTGTTACGAGGCTTTGTAACGCTCAAGCTGCTCAAACGCACTGCTATTGTCTTTCCCCAATTGAGAACATTTGTATGAGACATCCGCATCGGACTGTTCCAGTAAGTTATTTTGCCAATAGCACGATCTACTCTCGTCCCGCAGACCTACTAATGCGCTATCGAGCTATTTAGCAAATTTCTGTCGCGAGATGAAAACGGCGCTTACATATCCTAGTGAAAAGGGGAGTAATGCGGTAATTGGTAACCAAACTGCCATAAACGTTGTTCCGAGTTAGCAATAGACTAATTCCACGCGATATTATAGCCCTACACTTGGCTCCACATCTGAATCTACCCTAGGAACCTTGACATGTCACTTAACTCCCAATGTCGCCGAGAACAGCTGTTTAACAACCCCGCCGTCGTCCTTTTCGACCATCTCGCGCGTTTAGTTTATCGAATGTGTAGAGCTGTATATCTAAGCCCTAGCGAGCGTTCTTAACGGGCAAGGACATGACTGTGACGGCGACGCGGCAATGGCCGCCGTTGCAAATAGCCACGCCTAATATATTTCTCGTTCTATGCTTATTGCCAAAGGGTCAGTGTATCGATACTCTGAGCCTTTATTATCTAATGTCGCTAAAGAGTTATGGTATGGACAAGCATCTTCTTATCATTGCCCACGCCCCTTCACCAAATACTCAAACACTTCTTAAAACAATCAACGATGCAAGTAACAAAAGCCAGTGCATTGTAACTAGCTTATCTGCATTCGAGACCACTCCAGAGCACATCATTCAAGCAGACGCTGTCATTCTTTTCACACCAGAAAATCTCAGCTACATGTCTGGAGCGATGAAAGACATGTTCGATCGTTGCTACTACCCCGTACTTGAGAAAAAACAAGGTTTGCCGGTCGCGGCGATTGTTCGCGCAGGACACGATGGCACTGGCACGGTCAAGGCCTTACAAACAATTATCACAGGGCTTAGATGGCGTTGGGTACAAGAACCTTTGGTTCTGAGGGGTGACTACCAAGACGCATTTAACGAGCAGGTATCAGAACTTGCTGAGGGAATGTCGATCGCGTTAGCAGAAGGCATAATTTAATTCCTGATACTTTTCTAATTAGTAGTAAACACTTGATTATGTACTAGCCTTACGACGAACGGTTTAAAATTTGACGGTTATATCGAACTTCTTATAGGTAATTATGAGTAAAAAAGGCCTTTTTAAGATTCTTGTAGTTGATGATGAGGAGCAAATCCTAGATTCTTTGAGGCGTCTTTTTCGTTCGAACGACTTCGAAATCATTTGCGAAACGAACCCCATTGAAGCTATCGAAATCCTGAGCATAACACGCTTCGATGTCATCATTTGCGACATGCGCATGCCACAAATGAGTGGTGCTGATTTTTTAGTTCGAGCCAAAAAAATACGTCCAGCAGCCGAACGTATTCTGCTGACAGGTTATGCAGACCTAGACTCTACGATAAAATCAATCAATGATGCCCAAATTTATGCCTTCGTTACTAAACCTTGGGATCCGAATCAGCTAGTTCAATTAGTAGCTAGTGCTATTGAAAAGCAACATAAAGAAAAAGTTAAAATTCGTATCCTTCGTACTTTAAAAGAAACTAATGAGGAGATAGCACAAGCTAATGAGCGTCAAGAGACCGAAATATATGAAAACAAGCAAGACATTCAGCGCCAGCGACAAACCATTCAAGATATGCATACTCTGGCAGCGGAAAGCTGGCTAAACTTATTAGATCTCAGATTCCCTGGCTATCGTGTTCTTGTCAATCATTTCAAAATCATTTTAGAGAGATTGATTGATGTATTTGCAATTAACTCAGCAGATGCTGAGACGATGATTGAGTCTGCGAGGCTACACGCGATCGGAAAATTAAGTTTGTCAGACGAAATATTGCAGTTAGATTATCGAGATATGAATACCCAACAAAAAAAAGAATATGAACAATATCCCCATATTGGCGCTTGTGCGTTGATGCCTTTCATACAATTTCTGGGCTGTGCAGATTTAATATTCAAACAAAAAGAGCGTATCGACGCTAAAGGTTTTCCTCAGGGCTTGGATAAACAAAAATTGGACAAGAGCAACATAATTTTCAATACAGTTCTTGAGTATACAGAACTACGTTATAGTCCCTACAGTAAACAACAAAGCCACCATGACACGATGAGCATCCTAAGATCATCTCCTCTAGCTTATGACCCTGAAGTACTGGAATATCTTGAAACGTTAGATTGGAAAAAAAAGGAGGACAACTCATGCCTCGAAGAGATTCATCTTCCTGTAAACTCCTTAAAAGAAGGGATGATTGCCAATAAAGATGTATACAGTAAAGGTTTACTTATTATTCAATCTGGCACCCCGTTCGATAACAATTTAATCTCAAAATTAAAATTACTTGAACATTACAGCAGTACAAAAATTTTAGTAAACGTATTGATCCCAAGTGATTACAAGTCTATCTGATTTTATTCTTATAATGATGATATTCGG
>NZ_LWGF01001054.1:0-1746 GCF_001635355.1 Oleiphilus sp. HI0125 | reverse complement strand
ACTTCTTTTTGTTGGTAAATTGGATGACTGGGATGAGATGAAAGCTGGTGTTCCAGATGATCTTCCCTGTTTATCTTATTCACTTAGCCCGCCAAATGATTTCCAAACTTGGGAGCAAATTGTTGCCGACCATAAACCGCTTATGGAAGAAACGGTTCGTGATGCCGATGAGTTAGCAACGATTGTTTATACCTCGGGGAGTACTGGCAAACCTAAAGGTGTCATGATTTCTTTTGGGGCTATGAGTATGGCAGCGAAAGGTGTTTCTGAGGCACTTGAGATGAAAGATTCAGAACGCATGCTTTCTTATTTGCCTTTGGCGCACGTATTTGAGCGCTATGCCGTAGAGCAGGCGTCTTTGTATGTGGGTTTTCATCTTTTCTTTGCAGAAGCGCTTGATACATTTGTTCAGGACTTAAAGCGTGCGCGACCAACGGTCTTTATCTCTGTGCCGAGATTATGGGCGAAGTTCCAGCTCGGTGTATTCCAGAAAATGACACCTGAAAAACTGAAGTTCCTTCAGAGTATTCCGATCATATCTTCTCTTGTAAATAAAAAAGTATTGAAGAACTTGGGCTTAGATCATTGTCACTTTGCTGTGAGTGGCTCAGCTCCTTTGTCAGAAGATATTATTAATTGGTACCGAGGCTTAGGACTGGAATTGATGGAAGGGTATGGCATGTCGGAGAATTTTGCTTATTCACATATCAGTATGCCTGGTCGCGCTAGAGTTGGGTATGTCGGCGAGCCATTGCCTGGGGTTCAGCAGCGAATTTCTGAAAAAGGTGAGATAGAAATTAAAAGCCCTGCTGCGATGATGGGCTACTACAAAGATGATGAGAAAACCAAAGAAAGCTACACCGAAGATGGTTTCTTATTGACGGGAGATAAAGGCGAGATTGATGAGTTAGGTCGATTAAAGATTACAGGTCGAATTAAAGAAATCTTTAAGACCAGTAAAGGTAAATACGTTGCGCCAGCGCCTATCGAAAATAAGTTGATGGTCGATCAAGCGATTGAAGTTGTTTGCGTTGCGGGTGCAGATTGTGCTCAACCATATGCTGTGGCTGTTTTGCCAGAGCATTTGCAGGCTATGCATGGTGATCAAGCATTTCGTGACAAAACCTCGGAGAGCCTTAAGGGATTAATCAAGTTTGTTAATGCAACCTTAGATCAGCATGAGGCAATTCAGTTTATTGTTGTGGTGAGTGATGTCTGGGGGATTGAGAATAATTTCTTAACACCAACGATGAAAATAAAAAGAGATGTGATTGAGTCACATTACGCGCCGAAAGTTGAGACTTGGTTTGAAGCGAAAGAATCTGTCTTATGGGATTGACCGTAGGAATTTAGGGTTTATATAAGCAAGGCTAATTTGCGCTATCGGGACTGAGTTTAAATTGTTGTTTCAATTTGAACTCAGTCCTTTTATCATTCAAAAATATTGTCAAAAAATTAATGAAACACGTTTTCTAAAATACGAATAAAAGGCGATCGAATAATTATGAGTGCAGTTCAGAATGTGACGCTTCCTTTAGAGTCTGTTTATAAGTGGGAAAAACAAAGAGCTGATAAAGTCTATATGACTCAGCCAATGGGTAATGGTGTAGTGCAAGAATATACTTGGGCACGTGCCATGAACGAAGCCCGACGTATGGCGAACTACCTCAAAGCTCAGAACTTCCCTCCGAAAAGTAAAATCGCGATTCTTTCAAAAAACTGTGCCCACTGGATCATGTCAGATCT
>NZ_LWGF01001053.1:0-1005 GCF_001635355.1 Oleiphilus sp. HI0125 | reverse complement strand
GCTTGAGAAATCCCGCCCGCCATTAGTTTTGGATCTCCCGTTCCGAACAAGGTAATGGCCTGAAAAGTCGCAATCATTCCTGTTACAGTTCCCAATAGACCCAGCAAAGGTGCAACGGTCGCTAGCAACTTAATAAAGCCTGTTCCTCGATCGAGCGATGGCGCTTCGCGCAACACCGCTTCATTTAACTTCACTTCCAGACCTTCGTACTTATCATGCAGTTGTTCCGCACCAAGATTTTCCGTCGCCAAGAGATGCTCATTTCCGACCGCTAATACCCGGCCTAGAGGGTTTTCTTTGCAAATAGCTTCCGGATTGCACAGTTGCTGCCAAACCTTTGCATGCTCCTTCGAGAGATAGAACAAACGCCATGCGGTAAAAGCCAAGCCGGTAAGGCCAAGCAAAATAATGACGCCACCCACATAACCCCCTTGACGAACGCGATCTGCTAGCGAAGCTTTCTTCTCGATCTGCGCCAGCAGCTGGCCACGAGTTGGATCAATAATCACGTTGAACAGACCAGCCGAAGATGTTCCAACTGGCGCCTTCTCCTCTTCCACCGATGCAAGAACTTGCAGACGTTGTTGCTTCGCTACATAGCTAAGGAACTGTGTATCTGTGCGCGCAGTAAATGGCCCCATACGCAAAACGGAAGTCGTAATTTTCTCTCCATTTTGCTGATACACATCTGCCGGATAGTTCGTGACTTCACCTGATGCTTGAATATCCTTCAGCAACACGAACCACAAGGCTTTCAAATCTTTGATTTCAGGTAAAGACTTACTTTGGAGTAAAGACGGTAAAGTCTGCCTCAAATCTGGATATTGGGTAGAGTTAAGAGACGCATTGATGTCTTGTTGCGTATCACTGGCAACCTGCCTTGCCACAGAAAACAAATCTTTTAAGTGATGAGCACGTTCTTCTAGTTGCTCGCTTAATGCCTCAAGATTTTGCGCCTCTGCCATTACCGTTTTCTGCAGCGCATCGTATTGAATTCTGGCCTGC
>NZ_LWGF01001052.1:0-870 GCF_001635355.1 Oleiphilus sp. HI0125 | reverse complement strand
AATGAAAGCCCACACCTCTAGAGAGAACGCGGAAAAGGTCGTGAAAGCACCAAGGCCTCCCGCCATAATGACAGGTTTCAAGTCTGGGTGAATAATAGCTTTTTCGACAATCGCAACATAAGCGACTCCCATCAAAAACGACCCAACCACATTGACGGAAAGAGTCGCCCAAGGGAAAAAACGCTGGCCGACAAGAAGAGTGACACCGAAACGTAACAGTGCGCCAACTGCGCCTGCTATGGCAACGCCAATAAGCACTTTCATTTCCCTGAACCTCCCTTCTTGATTGTAGACGCAGTGTACCGACCTTATTCGGTGATTACACTATTGCCTTCAACAACTTTCTTATCTTTTAAGCACTGGTTGCAATAACAAGACAAGTGCTGAGCACCCGACACTGACTCAGCGTTCACTGAATCCAAATCAAAACCACCTTCAGGTAGGCACCAACATCTCACTTGCAAAAGATTCGATTCCGCGTCCAGCGCAGCCATACCGCATTTGTTTTCGTTACCGCAAGACGGGCAAACAGCTTTATTATTCACTCGTACTTTCAAAACGTTGCGCTGCGCGATTCTTTTTCACCACATCAGGCGTAAATACTTGGCCCGTCATTGCGATGAAAATACCGCTTTCCTTGCTTTGTAGCGCACCTAACGCCACACCAACGTTAAAGAGACCATCGCTATCAAGAAAACGTGCTGGACGCATAGCTCCCGTAAAAACAATCGTTTTTCCAGGCATATCACCAAGCGCCTGAGCACTGTCGACCATCGTGTCTGTACCATGTGTCACAAGCACTTTGTCACATTCAAGACTTTCTATGCACGCCTTCAGCGCCGCGCGGTCGACGTCCGTTAACTCTAAACT
>NZ_LWGF01001051.1:0-869 GCF_001635355.1 Oleiphilus sp. HI0125 | reverse complement strand
AAGCCAGTATTTTATATTTTTTTGATTTCGTGATCACTTTCTGGCTCGTCAGAGCCCATTAATATCGCAATCCATTGAGTTTCTTCACTCGACTCCAGTGCGATTTTTAATAGCATGGTGAGTGGCACTGATAAGAACATTCCTACAGGCCCAAACACCCAACCCCAAAACACTAATGACAAGAACACGACAAGCGTCGACAAGCCTAAGCCCCGGCCCAAAAACTTTGGCTCGACCATGTTCCCCATCACCATATTGGCAGCGATATATAAAGCTGCAGTAAAGGCAGCGCTTATTGGGCCAAGTTGGATTAACGCGAGCAAGACCGTAGGCACTGCCGCAATGATTGACCCGATGTTCGGTACAAAGTTGAGGAAGAAGGCGAGCACTGCCCATAGCAATGGGTAATCAACGCCAATAAGTAGCAAACCGACGTATATCAGAGCGCCTGTTGCGAGACTTACGAGCGCTTTAATTGTCATATAGGTTTTGACCGTAGCAAGAAAGCGATCGATATGTTCGATCTGGCTGTTATTTTCGCCGAAGGCTCGGTGTAGTTTATTCGGCAATGACAAGCTCTCAAAGAGCATAAATACAACGGTTAGAATAATGAGGAAGGAGTTTGATAATACGCCACCTAAGCTACCAAGTGCGCCCATGGCGGTTTGAAATATACTCGAGGGGTCAAAGGTTTCGAGTAGTCGCTGTCTTGGAATTTCAATGCCCCACTGGCCTAAGGCGTTAATACTATTTGCGGTGATGCTTTGAAGTTTCTCCTGATACACCGGAAGGTCATTCGAGAACTCCTTTGCTGAGCTGCCAATGATGCTGATGAGTAAGAGTTGAAATAGACTGATGAAAATAACAAC
>NZ_LWGF01001050.1:0-1098 GCF_001635355.1 Oleiphilus sp. HI0125 | reverse complement strand
GCAAAATGAGCAAAATCAAAACGCAATTTTGCGTTTACTAGACGAACTAGCTGATCTGGCAGATGGTGACCTCACAACTGAAGCGACAGTAACGGAAGATTTCACCGGCGCGATAGCCGACTCCATTAACTTCGCGATCGATCAGATGCGTGGTCTGGTAAAAGCAATTCGAGATACGGCTGTACAGGTTGCCTCTTCTGCGAGTGAAACGCAGGGTGCGACTATGAAGTTGGCCGACTCTTCAGAAAACCAAGCACAAGAAATTGCTGGTGCGTCTGCGGCGATCAATGAGATGGCTGTGTCGATTGATCAGGTATCTTCAAATGCAGCAGAATCAGCCGCGGTTGCGGAGCGATCTGTAACGATCGCGAAAAAAGGCTCTGACGTTGTAAACAATACCATTAACGGTATGGATACAATTCGTGAGCAGATACAAGAAACATCTAAGCGTATCAAACGACTGGGTGAATCTTCGCAAGAAATCGGCGATATCGTATCCTTGATCAACGACATTGCCGACCAAACAAACATTCTTTCTTTGAACGCCGCAATTCAGGCATCGATGGCGGGTGACGCAGGTCGAGGCTTCGCGGTTGTTGCGGACGAGGTTCAGCGCCTAGCAGAACGTTCATCGGCAGCGACGAAACAGATTGAGGCACTTGTTAAAACAACCCAAACGGATACGAACGAAGCAGTTATCTCAATGGAACAAACAACTGCCGAAGTAGTACGTGGGGCTCGCTTGGCTCAAGACGCGGGTGTTGCGCTAGAAGAGATCGAGAGCGTATCGATGAACCTAGCTGACTTGATTCAAAACATCTCCAATGCATCGCGACAACAGTCGATGTCTGCAGGCCATGTATCAAACACGATGAATGTAATCCAAGAGATTACATCGCAAACAACAGCGGGTACGAGTGCAACGGCAGAATCCGTTGGCCACCTTGCTCAAACTGCTAGCCAGCTAAGAGAATCGGTATCAGGCTTTAAGCTTCCTTTGGATGATGATGAAGCTGTGCAAGCTTCGTAATCTGTGATTGTACGGTTGAGCCGAATTAAATGTCTGTTCAACCCCAAGGGATGTTTACAAGCGACATG
>NZ_LWGF01001049.1:0-1935 GCF_001635355.1 Oleiphilus sp. HI0125 | reverse complement strand
AATCTTAAATTTAAAAACCCCACCGCACTCAATCGAAGCTGAACAGTCCATTCTTGGGGGCCTGTTGTTAGATAATAGTAAATGGGATGCGATTGGCAGCAAAGTTATAGAGGATGACTTCTACCGACAAGATCATCGTTTGTTATTCCGTGTCATGAGCCGTTTGGCTACGGCGGGCAACCCTGTTGATTTGATTACTGTCTCAGAAGAACTGCAGCGTATTGGTGAGCTTGATAATGCTGGTGGTATGCAATACCTCACCGAACTCGTTGAGAAAACTCCTAGTGCGAGTAACGTCCATTCCTACGCAAATATTGTGCATGAGCGAGCTGTTTTACGCCGTTTGATTCGGGTTTCTGGTGAGATCTCTGATAGTGCTTTTAATCCTTCAGGAAAGAGCACCAGTGAATTATTAGACGAAGCTGAGCGCAAGGTATTTAAAATTGCCGAGGGCACTGCAGGTGAGGAAGCTGGTCCTGTTTCTATCAATCCGATTCTGACCAAAACGCTTGAACGTATCGAAGAACTATTTGATGCAGAAGAGGGGATTACCGGTGTTACGACAGGGTTTACCGACCTAGACGAAATGACTTCCGGTTTACAGCCCTCTGATTTGATTATTGTTGCGGCGCGTCCTTCTATGGGTAAAACGGCATTTGCGATGAACTTGGTAGAAAATGCGCTGATTAAGGCTGAACTCCCGGTATTAGTATTCAGTATGGAGATGCCGGCAGACTCTATTCTTATGCGTGTATTGTCGTCGTTAGGCCAGATAAACCAGACTCGTATTCGTTCGGGTAAGTTAGAAGAAGATGATTGGCCGCGCTTGTCTTCAGCGGCGAAAATCCTAAAAGACCGTCCGCTTTACATCGACGATTCAGCAGGTCTTAGTCCAACAGAAGTCCGCTCACGTGCTAGACGTGTGGCGCGAGAAGTGGGGCAGATTGGCTTGATCATGGTCGACTATTTACAGCTGATGCAAGTACCTGGGATGAATGAGGGAAGAACGGCCGAAATTTCTGAGATCTCTCGATCTCTTAAAGCTTTAGCTAAAGAGCTTAATTGCCCGCTTGTTGCGCTTTCTCAGTTAAACCGAGGCCTAGAGTCGCGAACTGATAAGCGTCCGATGAACTCTGACTTACGTGAATCCGGAGCGATTGAGCAGGATGCCGACGTCATCATGTTTATCTATCGCGACGAGTACTACAATGAAGATAGCCCAGATAAAGGGCTTGCTGAAATTATCATTGGTAAGCAGCGTAACGGCCCAATTGGTAAGATCCGTCTTCAGTTCCAAGGCGAATTCACCAAGTTCAACGATCTGTCACACGTGGATTATAACAACGAATTCTAAGGTTCTTTGCGATGGCCCGACCTGCTGTAGCTCTTATAGACCAACAAGCATTTGAACAAAACATTGCCTACCTATCCGGCCTTGCCAATAGTGCCGAGACCATTCTTGTCGTAAAGGCAGATGCCTATGGTCACGGCGTTAAGAATCTCATTTCATCATTTCAAGGTCGCCGCTTGGCCGTGGCCTGTGCTGAAGAAGCTGCAACAATTTTCTCGATAGGTTTTGATGGTGAAATTCTCTTACTTGAAGGGCCATTCGAAGCGGACTGCATCGAGAGTCTAGCTCAGCACAACGTGAGTTATGTTATCCATCGGCCTGAGCAAGTGAGCATGCTGGTTGCACAAAACTTTGATGGCAAGGTCTGGTTAAAAATCGATTCGGGTATGCATCGTTTGGGCTTAACGGTCGAGCAAACCAAGCGTTGTATTGAGTTATTAGACGGCGCAAATATTCAGTTAGAAATGCTAATGACTCACTTTTCGAGCGCAGATGATCGTCGAAGCCGCTCATTGCAAGAGCAGGCGGATGCGTTTGACCGTTTAGTGAACGAGTTAAAGCTTGATGATCTTCCAGTATCAATG
>NZ_LWGF01001048.1:0-2315 GCF_001635355.1 Oleiphilus sp. HI0125 | reverse complement strand
CCTACCGCATGAATACGATCTTCACGTTCAACGAGACGAATCGTTTCTCGAGGGGTTCCAAGGCCAATAGCCATTTCTGGGCAGAAAGGATGAAAAGTAAAATATTGGCCAAGCGTATTAGAGATGTATGAGTGGTGTTTGTGGCCGGTATCGAAACGAACCTTTTCTCCAAGCAAACAGCTGCTAATTCCAATCAAAATACGTTCTTTATCTGGAAAGATTTGTTGATCGGGCATTCGAAATTCCAATTTGAAATAGAGAAATTGTATACGCAACTAAAGTAGCAAAGGATTGGAATATGAGAAACATAAGCCTTTGCGAAAACGCGTGCTCAGACTCATGTTTCTATTGATTACCTCATTGCTCTGCTAAGGCTGGTGCTTCGCGTTTGCCACGGAATTTGCGCCATTTTGCTCTGGTATTAGCGCCTAGCACGAGAAGTGCAGGAGTGAGTAACAGGGTGAGAATAGTCGCAAAGCCTAGACCGCCGGCTATCGCGCTCGACAATTGACGCCACCATTGTGTCGATGGGGCACCGAAGCTAATGTCGCGTCCAATAAAGTCGATGTTCATTGCCATAACCATAGGAATTAGTCCTAGAATAGTGGTGCCGGCTGTGAGCAATACTGGGCGTAAACGAATTTCGCCAGTTGCCAAAGCCGCATCGAATGGCCGGTAACCGTCTTTGATGTAAGCGTTATAGGTGTCGATCAATACAATGTTGTTATTCACGACAATGCCCGCGAGTGCGATGATTCCGAGTCCTACCATAACTACGCCGAATGGTTGCGCGGTAATCAGCAAGCCAAGCAGTACACCGAAGGTTGAGAACACGATGGCACTCAGAACTAAGAAGCTCTGATAGAAGCTATTAAACTGAATCACTAAGATTAGAAGCATCAAGAAAATCGCGAGAATGAAAGCGGTTCCCAAGAAAGTCATTGTTTCTTGTTGGTCTTGCTGTTCACCTTTTAACTTGAAACGTACGTCAGGTTGAAAAGACTCTCCCTCAATTGAGGCAAAGAGTTCTTGGATCTTATCTGTCGGCAGAAGTCCTTCTTCCACTTCAGACTGCAAAAGAACCGCACGGCGGCTATCTGCACGTTTGATTGTGCCGGTTTTTGGAGCAGGCTTTAAGTGTACAAAGTTCCCAAGTGGAACCATTCCCACATTGGTTTGAATACGAAGGCTCTGCAAAGCTTCTAGTGTTCGTTTCTGAGATGGGAAGCGGATGTTGATATCGACTTCTTCATCAGTGTCATCTGGACGATATTCTGCAACCTTAACGCCATTAGTAAGAAGCTGGATGGCGGTACCAATTAATACGATATCTGCGCCTGCGCGAGCAGCGCCTTCGCGATTAACTTCCATTTGCCATTCTATGCCAGGCAGCGCGCGGTCATCTTCAATATCTTTGAAGCCACCTAGTTTCGCCATATGCGAGCGCAGTATTTCGATCGTTTGATCGATATGCTCTGGGTAAATTGCTGATACCTGAATCTGAATCGCTTTACCGCCTGAAGGGCCGTTATCAGCTTTACGAAACTCTAGTTTTACACCAGGAATATCTTTGGTTTTTTCAGCCATTTCAGCAAGAATGACACTCGCGGTGCGTCTTTCGTCCCATGGAATAAACTGGAAATCCACAGAGCCAATGACGTCTTCTGCCATTTGATCTTGAGCTCGATTAAAGGATCTCGCATAGACAGACTTGAGTTCTGGCATATTGAAGAAATTACGTTCAACCTCCTTCAACAGCGCATCTTTTTCATAGATTGAGAGATCTCCGCGTGCCGATACCAGAACTTTTGCGTTATCCGGTTCTACGTCAGGGAAAAACTCGACACCTTTGCCAAAACTGCCATAAGCAATCATGATTGCGACGACGATAGAGATATTACCTAACAGCGTTAAGAGCGGTCTTTTAAGTAGTGCTCTTAGGACTTTTGAATAAGCCAAGGTGAAGCGATTATCAGATTGTGCTTCTTCGCTTTTTATTTTGCTGCCACCAAGTGAAGCACCAAGAACTGGCAAGAAGAGTAGGGCGACCACGAGAGACGCACACAAACAAATAATGACCGTAATGGGTAAGAATTTCATGAATTCGCCCACCACGCCAGGCCAAGCGATCAAAGGTAGAAACACTGCTAAAGTCGTTGCTGTTGACGCAATAATGGGCCATGCCATTCGACGCGAAGCTTTAGAGAATGCTTTGTCTGAACTTAAGCCTGCTTCTTGATTTCGAGACGCTAATTCCGTAACAACGATAGCGCCATCGACTAGCATCCCCACTACCAAGATCAAGCTAAAGAGCA
>NZ_LWGF01001047.1:0-832 GCF_001635355.1 Oleiphilus sp. HI0125 | reverse complement strand
AATCAATTGTGACGCATAGTCTTGCTGTGTGTAATCGCCTTCGAATGGCATCTCCACTTGAGGAGATTTTAGTTCTGGCGTGAAATCGACGCCTAGTTCTTTAAAGAGTTGAATACTTTCGGCATGTGTCAGCAATGTACCGCGACCGCTGTATCCGTCTGTTCTCCAACTAGCTGTGGCATCCATATATTCATCAATACTTGTTGCTGCTAGGTTGGCCGCGTCCATTTTGCCTTCAAGTGATTTGAACTCGGCAACAGTGATGTCACTAGCACAGCATCTAATGTCTGATGCATTAATAAGTTCACCTTCTGAATTGAATTCCGGCGCAACAGAGCACTTCTGGGCGAGTGGCGTTGCAAGAATGTTTGTTGTTGTGTGGAGATCACATTGCGCATGACGACACACTAGCGCGCGATCTTTTGTAAAGGTGACATCACATTCCATGATACCAGCGCCCATTTTAGCCGCTGCGATATAAGACTCTTTAGTATGTTCGGGAAATTGCATGGGGGCGCCGCGATGTCCGATCGAGAAGTTGCTTGGCGCAAATGGGCCCGACTTACAACTTTGAAGCTTTCGTTTTAATTTGCTGTCAGTCATATCTTCAACCAGAAAGAACGGCCGAGGTCCAAGCTGAACTTTTGTTAGTCTTTTAGCGATGCGCGATTCTTTTTGATGAAGTTTTCGTTCTGTTTTATGAAGTTTGTGTTCTGTTTTATGAAGTTTGTGTTCTGTTTTATGAAGTTTGTGTTCTAGTTTTTTTATCGTTTTTGATTCAGCGTGATGGCTTGATTTGTATGTATTTGAGTTGTGTGCGCTTACATTGAAT
>NZ_LWGF01001046.1:0-1260 GCF_001635355.1 Oleiphilus sp. HI0125 | reverse complement strand
TATGCATTACGCTATCGTGTGCGCTTAACGGGCTTATGGCAATGAATGCCAATGCGCATGGTGACTTTCTCCACATATAACCGTCTACGCTCACTTCAAGCATTTAAGCTTCGTGGCAAACACAAGATCATATTCAGAACGATGACTGGAATATCCCGGGTATACTCCGCAATGAAGCCATGCACGCCAGTGAAGAAGGTTTGAGCCTCAACGACGCAACACTGGGTTTTGTTTGGGCTAATGAATCAGGTTTTTTCACAAACACAGAGCTTGGCGCTCATGAACATTCAAGCGATGTGGAAACTGAAATCGAACAAGCCTTCTTTGGTTATCATTGGACACATACTTCAGGACATATCAAATTAGAAGCAGGTAAAATGAAAGGCGCTTTTTCGCTACAAAATGGCCAGCATCCTAATGAACGGGCGTTCACTGAGCCAACACTTTCAGCTCTCACCGCATTGGAAGGCACATACTCTAATATCGGTCTCCGCGCACAATTCATGAACTGGCATGGAGCGCAGGGCTTAAGTACTTATGGCATTGAAATTTGGGATGGAGAGAATTACCCAGGAAGCGATCACAGCGATCAGCCTGCATTTGATCTGTTTGCACGTTACCAACATACCGTTGAACGACTACAAGCTACTGTTGGTATATGGGGTCTTTTCACAGATGTAAAACGTCGCAGAGATAACATTCCCGATGACCACGTTCACTCATCAGGCACAGTTCGAACACCGACTCTTTTTACAGGTAATGAGACCCTTTATGGCCTTGAAAGCATCATTAAATGGCAGCAGTCTTCGGAGCTTTCGTATCAACTAGAAATCTCCGCGTTACAGAGACACAGTGATGGAGAGTTATCTGATGCAACAAGAGTGTCGAGCCTTGATGCAAGTATGCGTGGTGGCAACATAAACGTATCGATTCAATATCAGAAACACAACTTGTCGATTGGCTATGAAGAATTATCAACCGATAACGGACTCAGCGGCCCTGGCGCTCCGATTCTCGGCGAGCAAGCTGGATTGCAACACGCGGATCATACGTCATCGAGAGCAAGCCTCTCTTATAGCTACTCAATACAAGAGGGCCTCATGCTTCGCGTTGAGTATATCGATGATCAAACGACACAAAATGCACAAGACTTTGCTCGATTAGCTTTATATTGGGGAGACCAGTACGCACTTTAAAAAGAAAAAAGCGCATGTTGATCATGCGCTTTTTGATACTTAAGCCGCCTTAGCCTTTAAATCA
>NZ_LWGF01001045.1:0-975 GCF_001635355.1 Oleiphilus sp. HI0125 | reverse complement strand
AAAATCAAGGCGTACAATATGCTCGCTGTAGTAACATACCATCACCAATTTAAATTCGATCGATTAAGAACTATGGATATAAAGAATAAAGTAATTGCCGTCACCGGTGCGGCACGCGGACTAGGCTTCGCGATGGCAAAACTACTATCAGAAAAAGGCGCACTCATTGCGCTAATTGATCTGGATATAGAAGCAACTAATAACGCAGTAAAAGAACTACCGAATGCAAAAGGCTATGCATGTAACGTGGCTCAAGAGCATGAGGTTGTGCAGACATTCTCGCAGATAAAAGAAGATTTTGGGCACTTAGATGGTTTGATAAACAATGCAGGCATTCTCAAAGATGGCTTGATGGTCAAAACTAATGATGACGAGGTTCAGAAATTACCATTATCCCAGTGGCAAGCAGTGATCGACGTGAATCTCACCGGTGTATTTTTATGTGGACGCGAAGCTGCTGCAAGCATGGTTGAGCAAGGCTCTGGTGGCGTCATTATTAATATTTCAAGCGTAAGTCGAGCCGGTAATTTTGGTCAAACAAATTACAGTGCAGCTAAAGCAGGTGTCGCGGCAATGACTGTAACATGGGCTAAAGAATTAGCCCGCTATGGCATTCGTTCTGCCGGAATCGCACCGGGTTTTGTTGAAACCGAAATGACGGATCTCATGCCTGAAGAAGCCTTCAATAAAGTCGCGAATTTAATTCCGTTAGGTCGTATGGGGCGGGTTGATGAAATCGCGCATACGGCAGCCTATATTTTCGAAAATGATTACTTGAGCGGTCGTATTATCGATGTAGATGGCGGCATCAGAGTTTAAAACTGATATATATGAGTAAGTACTAACTAGCGAAGAATCTTGACGATTGAACTCACTGAGTTCTCAATTATTGTGGAGACTTGGAGTTGAAACAGAAATACTTTTTCACTGCCCTATCAACTATTAGTCGCATGCGTTACAACTAGCTTGTTTTAC
>NZ_LWGF01001044.1:0-19709 GCF_001635355.1 Oleiphilus sp. HI0125 | reverse complement strand
GTGTTTTATGGAAGCGTATATTCCTGCCTTGGAAGGTGGGTCATTAATTGGTGCTGCTGCAGCTGTTTTATTAGTTTTGCTAGGACGAATAACGGGCGTGTCAGGTGTTTTGTTTTCGACAATGACGGGGCTATTGAAAGGCGACGTTAGTGACGATTTATGGCAAATTTGTTTTTGGTTGGCCTAGTGCTAGGTCCAATTATTGTTCATCAATTTGGAGGTTTACCGATACCTGATGCTCCAGAAGGCTCTATTACTCTAGCAATTGTAGCGGGCTTATTGGTGGGGTTTGGAATCAAGGTTGGTTCAGGCTGTACCAGTGGTCACGGAATATGCGGTATGGCGCGCTTATCTAAATGCTCGATTATTGCGACCTATACGTTTATGGCTGCGGGTTTTGTTACAGTATTTATCGTACGTCACGTGATGGGAGCTTAAGCATGAAAAATTTAGTTGGTTTGTTTGCTGGCATTTTATTTGGTGCTGGTTTGGCTTTATCTGGGATGACAGATACGCAAAAAGTTATTGGATTCTTAGATTTGTTCGGTGCATGGGATATTACGCTGATGTTCGTAATGGGAGGAGGATTGCTAGTGAGCTTCCCTGTTTATCAGTATATGAAGAATAAGCCTCGTCCAGTTTTTGACGAAGATTTACACTTACCATCGAAAACGATTATCGATAAAAGACTTATTGGTGGCGCGATATTGTTTGGTATTGGTTGGGCCTTATACGGATATTGCCCGGGATCGGCGATTTCGTCTTTGGCTTACGGGGATATGAATTCGATAATATTTGTCGTCACAATGACAGCTGGGATGCTGTTGTCTAAGCTTTTACCGACAGCCGATAAGGCCTAATATGAAAGTTGACCAAATCCAGATCGAACAACAATCTGTGGTTGTAGAGCGCTATCTTAAAGCGCTCTCTAACAAAAATAGACTGATGATTTTATGCTCATTGGTTGATGAAGAGCTCTCAGTTTCGGAAATTAACCGTAAGGTTAACTTGTCTCAATCTGCTTTGTCGCAACATTTAGCTTTGTTGCGAGAAGATGATTTTGTCGATACCGGAAAAGTCGGTCAATCCGTTATATATAGCATTAAAGACGATAAAGTATTGGCGCTCATACAGAGTTTTTATGCAATTTTTTGCAAGAATATATAGTTCATATATGGCCTTGTCATAACAAAACCTGACCAAATGGTTAATAAAAACAATGATTTAGTGATTTAAAGGTGTTATAGATGAGAACTATTTCGACTATGGCGCATTAATATTTCAGAAAAGTGACTATTTGGTCAAATAAGGTAGTTTTTGATCTAGAAATTGATTCGCAAAATCTGTAGCTTCTCGTCCCGTTCAAAATACAAAGTTCGTACTTTTGTTCTACTTTAGAGCACTAGTGCATAAAATTCCGCCGAACGAGGAAACGAAAATGCTAGAAAAGCTATTTAAGCTTCAAGAGCACCAAACAACAATTAAGGTAGAAATTGTAGCCGGCCTGACTACTTTCTTGACCATGTCTTATATTCTTTTTGCTAACCCAGACATCATGTCTGCAGCGGGTATGCCAAAAGAAGCAGTATTTACAGCAACTGCGGTTGCGGCAGCAGTAGGCTGTATCTTGATGGGTTTGTGGGCTAACTTCCCTGCAGGTCTTGCTCCAGGTATGGGTCTTAATGCGTTTTTCGCATTTGCCGTTGTTGGTGGCATGGGATACACGTGGGAACAGGCTCTTGCAGCAGTTTTGATTTCTGGTGTTATTTTCTTCTTGTTATCTGCATTCAAAATTCGTGAATGGATTCTTCATTCAATTCCGGGTTGTTTGCGTCACGGTATTACTGTTGGTATCGGCCTTTTCTTAACCATTATCGGTTTGAAGAACGCGGGTATTATTGCTGATCATCCTGCAACGCTTTTGACTTTAGGTGATCTTGCTTCTCCAGGTCCACTTCTAGCTGGCCTTGGTTTACTTCTTATTATTGCTTTGGATTACCGCAAAATTACTGGTTCTATTGTAATCAGCATGCTGGCGATCGCTATCGTCTCTTCGATTCTAGGTATTACTACATTCAGCGGCATTGTCGGTGAGCCTCACTCAATGTCAGAGCTTTTCTTCGCGCTAGACTTTAGCCGTGTACTAGAAGCAACAATGATTTCTGTAATCTTGGCGTTCGTCTTCGTCGACTTGTTCGATACTTCAGGTACTTTGATGGCGACAGCTTCTAAAGCAGGTCTTACTGATAAAGATGGCAAGTTCGACGCGATGGGGAAAGCAATGCTTGCTGACTCTACTGCGACAACTGCTGGTGCTGCATTAGGTGTTTCTTCGGTAACTACTTACGTTGAGTCAGGCGCTGGTATTGCTGCTGGTGGTAAGACGGGTCTTACAGCGGTTACAGTAGGTGTGTTGTTCTTGGCGGCGATGTTCTTCACGCCTCTATTAGATTTTGTTCCTGCATTCGCTACGGCACCTGCATTGATCTATGTTGGTCTAATGATGACTGCTGATATGCGTCACATTAACTGGGACGACATGACAAGCGCTGCGCCTGCATGGATTTGTGCAATCATGATGCCTTTTGGCTTCTCAATCTCTCACGGTATTGGCCTTGGTTTTGTTGCACACACAGTTCTCCAGTTGTTGACCGGTAAAACATCAGAGATTCGCCCAGCGGTTGCGCTAGTGTCGGTTCTTTATGTTCTAGGGATCGCAACAGGCGTTCTTTAACGATTATTTCGTTAACTCCTTATTGGCCGCAATTAGGTTGACCTAATTGCGGCTTTTTTTGTTGTCTTATATCTGTCTCTGTGGAGCGTGAAGAAAGAAGACATGCTTGATCGCGGGAATGGATGATTACATTATTAAACCAATTGATGCTGCTATTTTGACTCAGGCATTAGTAGATTGGTCGCTGGCTTAGGCTGTTGCTCTACTCATAAGGATTAGCCTACGCAGTAGCTGAGAAATCTTCTTGGCTTTTTATTCGGTCTATCCATTTTAGAATATTTGGGTAGTGATTTAGATCGAAGCCTCCTTCATGCGCTACATGCGTATATGCAAACAAGGAAATATCGCAGGTTGTTATCGAGTCTCCAGTCAAAAAAGGTGTATGCGTAAGTTGAGTCTCCATGATTCGAAGTGCTGAATTACCGCCTTCTTGTTTTGACTTGTATTCCTCCAGCCTTTCTTCGGGCAACCCAAGGTATTTGTTAATAAACCTTGCAACAGCAATATATGGTTCGTGGCTGTATTGTTCAAAAAACTGCCACTGATGCACTTTAGCTCGATGCCAGATATCGCTGGGGTATAGCGCGCTACCTTCGCATAGATAATCCAAGATGGCGTTCGACTCGCTAAGCGTCTCTCCTTGATCTGTTATGAGTAATGGAATCTTACCTGCAGGAGAAAGAGCTAGAAATTCTCTGGTTTTGGTTTCGCCCTTCAGAATGTCTATATGAATCCAATCATGCTCAATGTTGAGAAGCTGGCATGCTAGATGTAGTTTGTAACAGTTGCCTGAGTTAATATCTCCGTAGATCTTCATCTCATTTCCTTATGCGTTTACGATCATCTTAGTTTATCAATTTTCGTTTTAGTGAGTTAGTTAATGTCTCAGTGGAAGTCAGTACCTGATTTTTCGAACATCAAGTATGCACGTTATATCGTTCCAAATTTTGCTTCAAACACAGTTTGTATAGAGCTTAAAGAAGCTAAGGTTGTTGTAATTAGCCCTGGAAAGGCTCTGATCGATAGTTTTGCTGAAATGTACCCGGGTTTTGATGAGGTTTTAGGTGAGGGGTTGGAGATCGTTATGCCTAATGCCTATCATTTTTTAGGCGTTGCTTCTTGGCTTGAGCGCTTTCCAAAGGCGAAACTGTATGCGTCAGAACAAGCAAAGCCGCTTCTTGAAGGTAAGGGTGTTAGAAATATTAATGTCATTTCGGATGGTGACTCTCTATTCGCCAGTGATTGTCAGTGGTTTGCGCCGCCTGGACATCGAGGTGGGGACTTGTGGTTAAGTGTTAGAGAGCAAGGCAAAGTCTGCTGGGTAACGTGCGATAGCTTTTTGAACTACCCGCGGATGTCGAATCAGCCAATAGCGCGTTTTACTCAAAAGATAATGGGTGCAGCCCCTGGTTTAAAATTGAGTCGAGTGATCAAATATTTATTGCTCACGAACCGGAAGAGTTTCAAAAGATGGTGTTTAGATATGATTCATCAGGAACGCCCAGTTGCGCTGCTTCCTTCGCATGGTGATCCGATGTTAAGTGCCGAACTTGCGGATGAGCTTGAACGGCTTGTACTATCGAGGCTTTAGTCTATATGCTGAGCTAGAGCCCAAGCTACATGCTCGCGGACCATGCCGTCTTCATGATTTTCGTGAGCTTTTAGCGCTTCAATAACTTCGATTGATGTTGGTGCGTTGCCTAGTGCAACTGCAATATTTCGTAGCCAGCCATGATAGCCAGTACGTCTTATTGCTGAACCTTCTGTTTTTGCTAAGAATTCACTTTCTGTCCAACCAAATAAGCTGACTAAAGTTGCTTTGTCTAGTTCGTGTCGTGGGGTGAAATCGTCTTGGTCGCTATGTTGAGCGAATTTATTCCATGGGCAAACAAGCTGGCAGTCATCACAGCCAAATATTCGGTTGCCCATGTCTTTGCGAAATTCGAGCGGGATTTCTGATTTGTTCTCTATCGTGAGATAAGAAATGCAACGTCGAGCATCAAGCTCATAGGGTGCGGTGAAGGCTTTTGTTGGGCATATGTCTAAGCATGCAGTGCAGCGGCCGCAATGTTCTTTCTCATAGCTGGGTGTGATGGGCAGTGCGAGGTTGGTGTATATCTCGCCGAGAAAAAACCAAGAGCCTGCCTCTCTATGAATAATCATTGTATTCTTGCCGAACCAACCCAAGCCGGAGCGCTGGGCTATCGCGCGTTCTAATACTGGAGCGCTGTCGACAAATGCTCTGAAATTTAGATCTAACTCGCTCTTCGTTCTAACAAAGTGGATAAGATGTTTCAGTCGATTTCGAATGAGTTTGTGGTAGTCGCGTCCTAATGTATATCGACTGATGTAAGCGCGGTTTTTATCTTCTAGTTGTTCTAACGCGTGGCCAGCTGACTCTGGTAGATAATTCATTCTGACCGATATTACGCGAAGCGTTCCGTCTATCAATTCATCGGGTTTCCAGCGTTTACTTCCGTGGCTATGCATGTAATCAAGGGCGCCGTGATGCCCTTTATCTATCCAGTCTTGATAATGCTGGATATGTTCGCCTAAGTCTGTTGACGTGACTCCTAAGGCTTGAAAGCCAAGGCGTTCTGATTCGCTGCGTATTTCGATTAGCAGCTTGTTGAGCGCATCTGAGGTGTCAATGGGATTGGTCATGAGTATCGTGACATGATGTTAAGTGAACAAACGGAAGTGCTTTGCTAAGCTTAACAGATATATAGTGTTTGAACTTAATGCGATTTCTATTTCGAAGTTGCAGTTATTAATTTTGTTAGTTTAGCACTCAGTTTTTGCTAGTTTGGGAATGACTTTTTTCATGCAAATTCCTCTCGCTGATGAACATGCTACGGATCGATTTGGAAAGGGCCTCGCAGAAGTTCTGCTTGATTCTGATTCTGCATTAACGGTTGTTTATTTGATTGGCGATCTTGGCGCCGGGAAAACAACACTTGTTCGTAGCATATTGCGCGGTCTTGGTCATGAAGGAAGTGTGAAGTCTCCAACGTACACGCTCGTTGAAGAGTATGAGCCTAAAGGATTGAAGGTTTATCATTTTGACCTTTATCGCTTGGCAGACCCAGAAGAACTCGAGTTTATGGGGATGCGCGATTTTCTTAATCCAGATCTATGTGAACAAGATCGAATCTTTTGCTTTGTGGAGTGGCCGGCACGGGGTGAAGGGCTTTTGCCTAAAGCAGACGTAACCCTTTCGATGAATATTGAAGCTGAAAGTCGCTGCTGTGAGTTGTTAGTTGCTGAACATTCTGCTTTTTCGGGTGTTGATTTCGATGTTCTTATAGCGGGGAGCCGCTGATGCGATTTGTTTTTTCTAGAATGGCCCATTACGTATGCTTATGTTTTGTGCTCGGCTTTTGGTCGCACAGTGCATTTGCGGCCAATATAGCAATCAATGATGCGAGGTTATGGAATGCGCCTGACCATTCTCGTTTAGTATTTGATCTTGGTGGTTCGACGTCACACAAGTTGATGACATTGAATAATCCTCCACGTGTTGTTTTAGATATTAAAAATGTAAAGAAGAATACTCGTTTTGACGCTGTTTCTTTGGAAGGCTCTCCTATTAAAAAAATAAGGAGTGCTGTAAGGAATAACACTGACCTTAGAATTGTATTGGATCTAAAAGCTTCGGTAAAACCGAAAAGCTTTTTGCTCAAGCCGAATGAGAGCTACGGAGATCGTTTGGTTGTTGATCTTTATCTTTCGAAGGTAAAAGAATATAAGCCTGTTAAGCAAATAAATAGCTCAGGTGGCAAACGTGATGTGATCGTTGTGATTGATCCTGGTCACGGCGGAGAGGACCCTGGTGCGATCGGGCCGGGTAAGGTTCGTGAGAAAAACGTGGTGCTTTCAATCTCTAAGGAATTGGCCAGGCAGATTAATGCCGTTAAAGGTTATCGGGCCTATTTAACGCGCGAGAGCGATTATTTTATAGGGCTACGAAAGCGCACGGAGATCGCTCGAAAGCGTAACGCCGATTTATTTGTCTCTGTGCATGCCGATGCTTTTACAAGACCTCAAGCTAATGGGGCGTCTGTTTTCGCGCTGTCGAAGAAAGGGGCTTCAAGTGAGGCGGCTCGCTGGCTCGCCAAACGTGAGAATGCATCTGACTTGATTGGTGGTAGCGGCGTGAATCTCGGTGATCACGATGACATGCTAGCGTCTGTTTTGTTGGATCTCAGCTCTACCGCAAGCCTAAGGGCAAGTTTATCAGTGGGTGATCGTGTGCTTCAGTCTTTGGGGGGAGTCGCCCGTCTTCACAAGCGGCAGGTCGAACAGGCCGGTTTTATGGTCTTAAAGTCCCCCGACATCCCATCAATTTTAGTTGAGACGGGTTTTATCTCGAATCCTACAGAATCTCGTCGTTTGAATACTCGTAGTTACCAAAGAAAGATTGCTGGCTCGATCTCTAAGGGCGTTAAATCTTATTTTTCAGATCAACCTCCAATTGGTACTTGGCTAGCTTCAAATCAATCTAAGTCAGGTAGTTCATATACGGTTAAAAAGGGCGATACTCTATCGCAGATTGCGCACAATAATGCGGTGAGTATTAAGAGTCTTCGGAAACTTAATAAACTTAATTCAGACGTTTTATGGGTTGGTCAGCGACTTAAACTTCCTAATTCTTAATAACTATCGGTTATTAAGCGAATAACAGCGTGTTAAACTCTCTGCTTTACCTCTCCGTTAGTTTCATATGTCAAAAATACAAAAGTTATCTCCTCGACTCGCTAACCAGATTGCTGCAGGAGAAGTTGTTGAAAGACCTGCATCCGTAGTGAAAGAGCTGCTCGAAAACTCTTTAGATGCAGGTTGTCATCGAATTCAGGTGACCGTTGAGGGCGGTGGAGTTAAGCGAATATGTATTCGAGATGATGGTTATGGCATTGAAAAAGAAGACCTTCCTTTAGCGCTTAGCCGCCATGCAACTAGCAAAATACTATCTTTGGATGATCTTGAGGCCGTTGCAACACTTGGGTTTCGTGGTGAGGCTTTAGCCAGTGTTAGCTCTGTGTCGCGATTGCAGCTCAGTTCAAAAACTGAGGGCGCGGACGAAGCTTGGACGGTGGAGACGGAAGGACGCGATATGGTCGCGAATATTAGTCCTGCGGCACACAATCGCGGTACTACGGTTGATGTTCGAGATTTATTCTTCAACACGCCTGCACGCCGTAAGTTTTTGCGCACTGAAAAGACGGAATTCAATCATTTGGAGGAAGTCGTCAAACGGCAAGCTTTGGGGCGATTTGATGTTGGGTTTGATCTGTCTCACAACGGTAAGCCGGTGCATAGTTTGCGCCCTGCGATCACATTAAGAGATAAAGAGCAGCGTGTGGCGAGTTTGTGCGGTAAGCCGTTTATGGAAAACGCTGTAGAGATTGATGTCGAGGCGTCAGGGTTAAAACTATGGGGCTGGGTCGCGCTGCCAACGTTCTCTCGAAGTCAGGCGGATTTGCAGTACTTTTTCGTGAATGGGCGCGTGATTCGTGATCGCTTGGTTAGTCATGCTGTTAAGCAAGCATATAGGGATGTGCTTTATCACGGCCGACATCCAGCCTTTGTACTGTATTTAGAATTGGATCCAGCTCTTGTTGATGTGAATGTGCATCCTACGAAGCATGAAGTTCGTTTTCGTGACGGGCGCTTAGTGCACGATTTCATATTCAGAAGCTTGCATCGCGCGTTAGCGGATGTTCGTCCTGACGAGTATATGCGCGAAGAGCAAAGCGCAAGTAGAGTTGCTGAGAGTGAGGCGATTCACCAGGAGACAGGCTTAGCTGCGCAACCCGGTTATAATAGTCAAACCCGCATGCCATTGTCCGTGCCAAGTTCGAATACGGGGGCTGCGTTTCAACCGCAGTTTATTCCAAATAATCCCGCTCAAAGTGAAGTGTGCACGGCCTTAGATGGGATGAGTTCTCTGTATGGTGGTTTGAAGCCAGATTTGCCAGTGCTGTCTAATACTGTTGACGTATCTAATAATGCCGAAGATCATCCTTTAGGCTTCGCGATTGCTCAGCTTCATGGCGTTTATATTCTCGCTCAAAACAGTTCGGGCTTAATAATTGTTGATATGCACGCTGCGCATGAACGCATTACTTACGAAAAGATGAAGTCCGATTTTTACGGCGCGGGTATTCAATCTCAGCCACTGCTTGTTCCGATGTCGATTGCTGTCAGTACTAGGGAAGCAGATGTTGCTGAAGATTGTGCTGTGGAGCTCCAACGATTCGGGTTGAGAGTTGAGCGGGCTGCACCTGAATCTCTAGTGATTCGTGAAGTCCCTGTGATTCTGCAAAAAACAGACATGGTTCAGCTTGTACGAGACGTCTTGAGCGACATGATTGGCTACGGGCAGTCTGATCAGCTTGAAGCAAAAGCAAACGAGTTGATGGGGACAATGGCTTGTCATGGTTCTGTTCGGGCAAACCGAGTTTTGACGATAAGTGAGATGAATGCGCTGCTGCGTGACATGGAAGAGACCGAACGTAGTGGTCAGTGTAATCACGGTCGACCAACTTGGACGACTTTGTCGATACCTGAATTAGATAAGCTATTCTTACGTGGTCGATAGTTTCACTACTAGGGTTTCTATGTCTTCGCTTCGTACTATGCCGCCGGCTATTTTTCTAATGGGGCCGACAGCTTCAGGTAAAACCGATTTGGCTATAGCGCTGCGCAAGATATTGCCGGTGGAGCTTGTCAGTGTTGATTCAGCGCTCGTATTTAAAGATATGAATATCGGCACCGCGAAGCCGAGTGAGAGTGAGTTGCTGCAAGCGCCTCATCGTTTGATTGATATTATCGACCCTGCCGAGTCTTATTCTGTCGCACGTTTTTATGATGATGCGCTCAGAGAGATGAATGATATCGTTGCAGCGGGAAAAGTACCGCTTCTTGTCGGCGGGACGATGATGTATTTCAAGGTGTTAAAAGAAGGTATTGCTTCTATGCCTTCGGCTGATCAATCTGTGCGTGACTCAATTAATGCCTTGGCTGCGGAGAAAGGCTGGCCTTTTGTACATGAAGAGCTGGCTAAGGTTGATCCTGACTCGGCTAAACGTATTAAGCCAAATGATTCCCAGCGTCTTCAGCGAGCAATGGAAGTATACAGGGTTAGTGGTCGAACTTTGACTGAGCATTGGAGTGACCAAAAACAAGTCGGATCGGGTGTAGTTAATGGAGCTGGCAGTCATGATGGCGCGAGTTTACCTCCTATTTCGTTCGAGATTTTGCCGTTTGCGATTGCGCCAAGTGATCGAAAGTTGCTTCATAAAAGAATTGAACTAAGGTTTCGCGGTATGCTCGAGGCAAATTTTCAGCAAGAGGTCGAAACTTTACGAGCGCGAGGTGATCTAAGTTTGGACTTGCCCTCTATGCGTTGTGTGGGTTATAGACAAATGTGGGAATATTTGGATGGTACCTACGACTACAATACGATGATAGAAAAGGGGGTCGTGGCAACACGCCAATTAGCTAAGCGACAGTTAACGTGGTTGAGAGCTTGGCGGGATATTGTCTGGCTAGAAACTGGCGCGAAAAATAATATTGAGATAGTGTTGAAAAGTTTTAACGCGGCCTCATTTAACAACTAAACGTAAGATTGACTATAATTGCGTTAAATATTTAAAAAAAACGGGAGATTACAATAATGTCTAAGGGGCACTCACTTCAAGATCCATATTTAAATGCACTCCGTAAAGAGCGCATACCAGTATCTATCTTCTTGGTAAATGGTATCAAGTTACAAGGTCAAATCGAGTCTTTCGATCAGTTCGTTATCTTACTTAAAAACACTGTTAGCCAAATGGTGTATAAGCATGCCATTTCTACTGTTGTACCTGCGCGTAATGTGCGTATGCCGTCAATGGATGAAGAAGCGGGTTCATAGGTAATACTCCATTGGAAATTGGTATTTTCTCGTTAGTCTTTAAGCTCTGCCGTGTTTGATAGACCAGATGCGGGAGAGCGAGCTGTTCTCGTCCACTTAGACTTTCCAAATGAAAATGACCGTGAAGATGCGCAGGAGTTTCGTGAACTTGTGCGTTCGGCAGGTGTTGAGCCTGTTGGGATCGTTACCGGTAGTCGATCGCAACCCAGTGCGCGTTTTTTTGTAGGTTCCGGAAAGTTAGAAGAAATAATTACGGAAAAAGCAGTAACCGACGCTGATGTGGTGTTGTTCAATCACGCTCTCTCGCCTAGTCAGCAGCGTAACCTTGAGGGCTCCCTTGAGTGTAGAGTGATCGATCGGACTGGTGTGATCCTTGACATCTTTGCGCAGCGTGCTCGTACTCACGAAGGCAAGTTGCAGGTAGAGCTTGCGCAGTTAGAGTATATATCAACGCGTTTGATTCGTGGCTGGACTCACTTAGAGCGTCAAAAGGGTGGGATCGGTTTACGTGGTCCGGGTGAAACGCAGCTTGAAACTGATCGGCGTCTCCTACGTGGACGTATTAAAGCATTAACGGGGCGTCTTGAAAAAGTACGCAAACAGCGAGACCAGGGTCGCAGATCTCGTACTCGAGCTGAAATTCCCACGATTTCTTTGGTGGGCTACACCAATGCCGGTAAATCGACATTATTTAACCGGCTGACAGACTCGGGTGTTTATGCCGCTGATCAGTTGTTCGCAACACTAGATCCAACACTTAGGCGTATTGATTTTCCCGATATTGGTCGTGCCATTTTGGTAGATACGGTCGGGTTCATACGGCATTTACCTCACAAGTTAGTGGATGCGTTCAGAGCAACGCTAGAAGAAACAATATCGGCTACGCTTTTGCTGCATGTTATAGACGGTGCTGATTCAAGAAGGTTGGACAATATAGAGGCAGTCGAACAAGTTTTAGATGAAATAGGCGCGGGCGATGTTAAGGTCCTCCGAGTCTATAACAAGATCGATTTGTTGGACGATGGCGTAAGTAGAATTGATCGCGATGAAGATGGTGCTCCTGTAAGAGTGTGGTTGTCAGCAAACTCGGGAGAGGGAACTGATTTATTGTTTGATGCAGTCGCTGAGTTGTTAAGCGATGAGGTTATGCACTGCATACTTCGACTTCGCCCAGAGCAAGGTCGGCTCAGAGCGATGTTATTTGAGTCAAATCATGTCATTCAGGAAGAGTATGATGATAAAGGGATGGCACGTGTTGAAGTTCGTTTGCAGACCAGCGATTTTGAAAGAATGCTTAAACGCTGCAATGTTCCGCGCGCGGATTTGCTGATTGATAGGCTGTAAGAGAGCTCAGAACTTTCTGACTAAGATTTCATAATAAGGAGCATTCTGTTTGCTTGCTCCTTTTGGCGTAGCGATTTACGATTGCTGTGAATGTTTTAAATTAAAACTGATGACGACAACGGGGTAATCTATGGCTTGGAATGAGCCGGGTAATTCTAATGGGAAAGACCCATGGGGTAATAATAATCGTGGTGGCAATCAAGGCCCGCCGGATTTAGATCAAGCGCTTAAACAATTGATGGACAAGCTAAACGGGCTGTTTGGCGGGTCAGGAAATGGCAATGGCGGTTCTGATAATAACGGTGGTAAGCAGGGCTTTGGCGGTATTGCTCTGGTTGGCTTAGTAGTGTTTGTTCTGTTTCTTGGCTGGAAATCGATTTATACGATCGATGAGCAACAACGGGGAGTTGTTTTATTCCTTGGTGAATACAGTCGAACACTTGATCCTGGTTTAAGAATTGTCATCCCTCTCGTCGAGCAGGTTATACCAGTTAACGTAACAAACGTTCGAAACGCTGAGCTGAAAGAAGAAATGCTCACGCAAGACGAGAACGTTGTTGCGATTGAGTTGAACGTTCAATACACGGTCCGAGATCCGGTATCGTTCGCTTTGCGTGTTGAGGATCCAGAGCGATCTCTGCAACATGCCGTTGAGTCGGCTCTTCGTCACGAAGTGGGTAGCACCAACCTAGATCCAATCTTAACTGAAGGGCGTGGTATTTTGGCAGACAGCACGAGAGAGCGTTTGCAAGATTATATGGATAACTATCAAACCGGCATTAACGTCAGTGTCGTTAACATCAAAGAAGCTAGAGCACCACAAGCTGTTCAAGCGGCGTTTGATGATGTTCAGAAAGCGAAGCTTGATAAAGAGCGTTTCGTAAACGAAGCAGAAGCTTATAAAAACACAGTTATTCCTGAAGCGCGGGGTAAGGCGCAACGTATGTTGCAAGAAGCAAGTGCATATCGTGATCAGGTTGTAGCAAAAGCTCAGGGTGAAGCCGATCGTTTTAAGGCCTTGCTTGTTGAATACAACAAGGCGCCTGAAGTAACCCGAGAACGTCTCTATATCGATGCGATCTCAGACGTATACGGCAATAGCAGTAAGGTTTTGATTGATGTTGAGGGCGGTAATAATATGATGTATCTGCCTCTGGATAAGATTATTTCTGAGCGATCAAACTCTGCACCATCTAGCGTGAGGTCTGACGCTAGCTCTTCTGATATTTCAGCAATCGCAGATCAAGTAATTGAAGAGATTAGATCTCGCAACTCGCGTTCATCAGCTAGGGAGGTGCGCTAATGTCTAAGTCAGTATTATCGTTAGTGGCGGTTCTTATCGCGATCGTCGTATTGTCGTCATCTCTGTATATCGTTGATGAGAGACAGGTTGCGATTAAACTTCAATTTGGTGAAATTGTTGAGTCAGATATTGGACCAGGTATTCACTTTAAGATGCCGTTTGTTCAGAATATTCGCAAATTCGACGCGCGTATTCTAACTCTCGATTCACGTCCTGAACGCTTCTTGACTGTTGGTAAAAAGTTCTTGATCGTTGATTCGTTTGTTAAGTGGCAGATCGAAGATGTCAGTGCTTATTACAAGGCGACAGCCGGCAACAGATGGCAAGCGACGACGCTTTTGTCTAACTCTACCAACAAAGGGCTTCGTGATGAGTTTGCTTCTCGTAGCTTGACTGAAGTTGTATCGGGTGAGCGTGATGAGCTCATGTCTGACATTACTACTAAGTTGAATGAGCAGACTTTGGCTGAATTTGGTATCCGAGTTTTAGATGTTCGCGTTAAGGGTATTGATCTACCGGAAGACTTATCTAAAGACGTATATCGCCGTATGTCGACAGAGCGTGAGCGTGAAGCACGTGAAACGCGGTCTCAGGGTCGCGAGTTGGCAGAAGGTATTCGCGCTGATGCGGATCGTGAGAAGGTTGTTATTGAGTCTGACGCGTACCGAGAGTCAGAAATCACACGTGGTGAGGGGGATGCAATTGCGGCATCCACTTACGCTGAAGCGTTCAATAAGAACCCAGAGTTCTATGCGTTTACGCGTAGCTTGCAAGCATATAAGGATACCTTTGCTAATAAAGAAGATGTCCTTTTATTAAAGCCTGATAGTGAGTTCTTCAAATACCTAAATCAGGCTAAATAGGCAAGTTCCTTACTCGTAAATCAATGAAAGAAGCACCTTAGGGTGCTTTTTTCATTTTTTGGCCTTTTTAATACCAACAACACCTTTTGTTGTTTTCAATTAAGCGTTAAAATCGCGCCCCTTTGCCTTTAACGAAATTAGACTTAGCTTAGATGGACTGGAATGATCTGTTCACAGCACTTTGTTTAGTGCTTGTAATTGAGGGCATTATGCCATTCTTGAATCCAAAAGCTTGGAAGCAAACCTTAGCATCGATTCTCAAAGCGAACGATAGAACCATAAGGAGCATTGCGTTAGTTTGCATGCTCGCAGGTCTACTGGGCGTGGTTTTGTTAAGGCAGTAATTTAATGTGTGTATCGACACGAGAAATACTATGAGTTTGACCGAACGTTGGATGTTGCCTGAGGGCGTTGACGAGCTGTTACCACCGGATGCATGGGCTCTTGAGAAAATGCGCCGTGAAATGCTAGATACATACTCAAGCTATGGATATGAATTAGTGTCTCCACCGCTTGTAGAGTTTCTTGAAAGTTTACTTACCGGTACTGGCAGTAAATTGGATTTGCAAACATTCAAAGTTACCGATCAACTGTCAGGGAGAACGCTCGGCATTCGCTCAGACATTACTACGCAAGCCGCTCGTATCGATGCGCACGTATTGAAAAACCATGACATTTCTCGTTTATGTTATGTCGATAGCGTGTTGCATACGCGTCCAGAACATACGATGACCAATCGAAGCCCAATGCAAATTGGATGCGAGCTTTTTGGGTCTGACAATGAAGCAGCAGACTTAGAAGTGATGTCTTTGATGCTAGAGACATTGACTATTGCAGAAGTCTCAAAGGTTCATGTGGACTTGGCGCACGTTGGTATATATCGTGGCTTGATGACTTCAGCTGAGCTCCCGAGAGAACTAGAAGATCAAATTTTCAGCGCATTGAATCGCAAGTCAATTCCCGAGCTTGATACGCTAGCCGCTGAACATAAGTTGCCGGTTATCGATATTATTCGCGAAATCGCTCTGCTTAGCGGCAGTATTGATGCCTTGTCGGAAGTGCGAAAAAGCATATCCCAGTACTCTGAATTAGCTAGTAACGAAACTTTAGATGCCGTTGATGCTTTGATGCGTTTTGCTGAGTTGGTTGGCGAGCGTTTCCCAGAAATTGAACTAGGCTATGATTTCTGCGAGTTACGAGGCTATGACTATCATACTGGCGTGATGTTCAGCGCATATACACCAAGCTTTGGATATGCATTGGCTAAAGGTGGACGATATGACTCCATCGGCGCTGAATTTGGTGAATCTCGCCCAGCAACCGGTTTTAGTGCAGACTTAAAAACGCTCGTGCGTTTGCAGTCTCGTATTAGCACAATGAATTCAGGGGCGATTTTAGCTCCATACGGCACAGATAAAGCGTTGCTAGAGCGGATCGCTGATTTGCGACAGACGCAGCGTGTCGTGCAAAGCCTTTCAGAATCAGATGAGCAGACCTACGGTTGCTCTAAAAAACTTGCTCAAAGCCAAGACGGCCAGTGGGTAGTTGTTGAAATTTAATCGGTTACTTTAATGGTAACTTTCAGCTTTATTGCTAGAGAAATTGAAATATGGGTAAGAATGTTGTCATTTTAGGCACCCAATGGGGTGATGAGGGCAAAGGAAAAATCGTTGATCTTTTGACTGATCAGGTTACTGCGGTGGCGCGTTTTCAGGGTGGCCACAATGCGGGGCATACCTTGGTTATCGACGGCCAGAAGACGGTGCTTCACCTTATTCCATCTGGTATTTTGCGAGATGGTGTGACCTGCTTAATTGGCAACGGTGTTGTGCTAGCTCCCGATGCATTATTGAAAGAAATGCGCGGTCTTGAGGAAAACGGTGTTCCTGTTCGTGAACGTCTTAAATTGAGCTTAGCTTGTCCTTTGATTCTTCCTTATCACGTGGCACTTGATCAGGCGCGCGAAATTGCAAAAGGCGCCAATAAGATCGGCACGACAGGTCGCGGTATTGGCCCGGCCTATGAAGACAAAGTATCTCGTCGTGGTCTTCGCTTAGGTGATTTAGCAAACCCAGAAGCATTTGCTGAAAAACTAAAAGAGATCATGACTTATCACAACTTTGTATTAGAGAATTTCTATAAAGTTGAGCCTATCTCTTATGAGAAAACACTCGAAGAAACCCTTAAGATGGGCGAAGAGTTGCTGCCGCTAGCTGTTGATGTTACTGACGAGCTACATGCATATCGTGAACGTGGTGAGAATATTATGTTTGAAGGCGCGCAAGGTTCGCTTTTAGATATTGATCACGGAACATATCCTTTTGTTACGTCGTCTAATACAACCGCCGGTGGTACAGCAACTGGTAGCGGTTTTGGTCCAATGTATTTGGATTACGTTTTAGGGATTACTAAGGCGTACACGACTCGCGTAGGTTCGGGTCCATTCCCAACAGAGTTATTTGACGATAATGGTCGTCATCTAGCAGAGAAAGGTCATGAGTTCGGTGCAACCACGGGTCGTCCTCGTCGTTGCGGTTGGTTTGATGCAGTAGGCTTACGTCACGCGATTCAAATTAACTCAGTTTCGGGTATTTGTCTGACCAAGTTGGACGTGCTCGACGGTCTTGAGACTATTAAAGTTTGCGTCGCATACAAAACAAAAGCTGGTGAAAATATATCTCGTCCGCCACTTGATGGAGAAGGCTACGATGATCTAGAACCGGTGTATGAAGAGCTTTCGGGGTGGTCTGAAAGCACGCTTGGGGCGAAGACCTTAGAAGAGCTCCCAGCTAACGCTCAATCATATATCAAGTACCTAGAAGGTAAGATTCAGGCGCCGATTGACATTGTGTCAACAGGCCCAGATCGCGTAGAAACGATTGTTCTTCGCCATCCTTTTGACTAAGCCCTCGGCTGTCTTGTATAAAAAACCGCTCAATGAGCGGTTTTTTATTGTCTGCAAATTTTCAGAATGAATTATTTTGGCTTGCTTGCGACCAGTGTTGCACGCAAAGGTGCAGGGTAGCCTTCTACGGTTAGATTTGGATTGGTTGGGTCAAGGAAGTCGGCTAGAGACTGAAAGTCCATCCACTCGGTTGCGCGCTGTTCGTCTAGGCTGGTTTGATCTAGATCTACACACTTAATGTCGGTAAAGCCGGCGCGTCGAAGCCATAGTTCTAAGGTTGGAACGCTTGGAAGATACCAAACATTTCGCATCATAGCGTATCGGTCCTCTGGCATTAATGAATAGCCAAGTTCGCCTTCGACTACTAATGTCTCTAATACGAGCTCGCCACCAGGTTTCAACGCCCCTTTAAGTTCATAAAGGTGGTCGATAGGTGACTTACGATGGTAAAGCACCCCCATCGAAAATACGGTATCAAAGTGTTCTAGTTGAGGGTGGACGTCCTCCATCTTTATCGGTAGTAAATGTATCGGTGCATCTCGGCCACAATACTTCTTAATTGCGTTGAATTGCATTAGGAATAGATAGCTGGGGTCAATGCCAATAACGCGGTTTGCTCCCTCACCAAGCATTCTCCAACAGTGATATCCTGAGCCACATCCCACGTCCAATACATTTTTATTCGCGAGCGGACTAATATGAGGACTAACTCGGTCCCACTTCCAATCAGAGCGCCATTCGGTATCAATGTGAGTATTGAATAATTCAAATGGGCCTTTTCGCCATGGCCGAAGCTTTACTAATGCATCATAGAGTTGCTCTTGGGTGGTTGCATCGATTGATGCATTGGCACCCACGCGTGACGAGTTGATGTGAGTGGTTTCGGGATTAATAGCCGGAAGGTTGTCGAGCGCGTCTATCCAGCGCTGCATGTCGCCATGAGGCTTCTCGTATAGCTTTTGCTTCAGCAATAGTTCTAGAGAGGGAACCCAGTTCTTGAGGCGTTTATGGCCTTGCATGTACGTGATGAGATCACCAAATACCTGGTCATAATTCATTTTATTTAGCCTTTATAGCGAGCATCGAGAAGAAATTAAAGCACTGATACCAAGTGAAGGTGTTTTCGAAGCCCGCGTTTCGTAGTCGAGAGTAATGTGTACTTTCCGAGTCTGTGAGAAGAACTTTTTCGATAGCATTACGTTTTTGACTGATTTCGAGGTCGCTATAGCCATTTGCCTTTTTAAATAGCCAGTGCAACTCTTGCTGTTCTAGTTGTTCCTGCTCCTCATTGAAATGTAGTTTTTCGGACAAGATCAATACACCACCTGGAACTAGCGCCGCATAAATTTTATCCAGGAGGGCTTGGCGGTCCTCTGGGACAAGAAATTGAAGAGTGAAGTTCATTGTTACTACCGAGCATGGTTTGAAAGAGATATTTTGAATGTCATCTCCAACAAGACTGACCGGCGTCGGATGGTTGTCTAGTTCGATATAATGCCCGCAGCGCTCAATCATTGAAGGTGAGTTGTCGATGCCAACAATCTCGGATAGAACGCCTCCACCGTGGCGCATTGCTAATGTTGCCGCACCAAGGGAGCAGCCCAGGTCGTAACCAAGTGTATCAGGTTGTGCGTAGCGCTCAGTAATTAAACTAATCATCGGGATGATAGTTTTATAACCCGGTACTGAACGCTGGATCATATCGGGAAAAACGCGAGCCACTGCTTCATCAAACTTAAAATCGTTCACACGATTAAGTGGTGATGAGTATATGTCATCAGGTCCTGTTTTTTGATTGCTCATGCTTGTTTGACCGTATTAATCGGCACATTTAATCCCACGATTTTTGTAATCTACAAGCAGGCCTTGCATTTGATCGTCATGGTCGTTTTCTATGAATAAATATCCATTATGACAAGCAGAGCTTTGATGCGAAGGCTTCTGGGAAAGTCGGTAGTTAACATCTTCTTCCGGGATGTAGATGACTTTATAGTCGGCTAATGAATACTGCTCTGGCTCATTGCTTACGTGGACGATCTTTCCTTGCCAGTCTAGTACGCCTACTGTGCCTGCAATGCTGATAAAAATAGCAAACACTAAAGTGCGCATGCTGACCGTATCGTTGTTCGAAGTTTGTGTGTCGCTCATTGTTACTCAATTGAAAAACTATTTCGGAGGATTGTAGAACTTAGGGAGCAAGTTGCAATGGGTTTTCGTGTAATAGTGATAGTTGTTCACGAAGCTCTAGGATGTGCTCGGACCAATACCGTTCAGCGTTAAACCAAGGAAAGTGCATTGGGAATGCGGGATCTTGCCAACGACGAGCTAACCAAGCTGCGTAGTTCATTAGACGCAAGGTTCTTAGTACTTCAATGAGTCTAAGTTCTTTGAGTTCGAAGTTAGCGAATTGTTCGTAACCCTCAAGAAACTCTGATAGGAGTGAAGTTTGCTGAGTGCGATCTCCCGATAATAAGAGCCAGATATCTTGAATGGCTGGCCCCATAAGGCAGTCGTCAAAATCGACGAAGTGCGCAAGGTCATCTCGCCAAAGAATGTTACCCATATGGCAATCGCCGTGTATGCGCAAGAAACTAGGGTCGGCTTCATCCCAAATTGATTCCATTAGGCTAATTAAGTCATTG
>NZ_LWGF01001043.1:0-799 GCF_001635355.1 Oleiphilus sp. HI0125 | reverse complement strand
CGCCATAAATAGTAATAAACCGAACTCCATCAAAAACCATCTAGCTGCGTCAGGCATACGTCCAAAAGTAGGTTTCACACTCCTCAGATAACCAATTGCTAAACCGGATGCCAGTAGGCCTCCTGCGGAACCAAGTCCAATCGAGAGGTTACCAATGTTAACGGCAAACAAGCCAATCAATACGCCGATAGCGATCCCGAACGAAAAGGTCACCATATCTGTTTCCATCATTGCACGTTCAACGTGCCCAAGGTCCTTACCCAGCAGGTCAATGTATTCACCCAAACCAGTTACGGTAAGAATGTCGCCTTTTTTTAATTCAATATCGGGATCACATGGGATTTCTACGCGCGTGCGAGTAAGCTTTTTAAGCAGCACGCCGTATTGCTGGGGTAACTTGATATCTGATAGTTTTTTGCCTGTGATAGCAGGATTGATGACTACGATTTGAGCGGTATCGATTAAAGCATCAGTATTCTTTTCCGGAGTAATTTCTTGGCCCACATCAGCAAGAATTTCTGTGAAATATTCCGCGGTGCCAAGAATTAGAATTTCGTCGTCTAGCTGTAACCTGATGTTGGGGTTGCTGGCCAAGACCTCACCGTTTCGGCGCACTCTAACAACGGATCGTTTGTCCCAGTATTTTTCAGCCAAATCCGCAACAGGGACTTTGGTAAGAGATTCATTTGTTAGTCGGTAAACTCGAGCAGAGATATTACCAATATTATAGTCATCACTACCTTGTCTGGCTTCCTCCATACGCTTTGCCTCGGCTGCGAGATTTATCCCGAGGAGTTGT
>NZ_LWGF01001042.1:0-1019 GCF_001635355.1 Oleiphilus sp. HI0125 | reverse complement strand
AAGCTATCCACGTTAATGTACCACTTCACTTCACTAACGAAGAAGCATGTGTAGGCGTTAAACTTGGCGGCGGCAAGATCCAGCACCAAATGACTGAAGTTGAAGTTATCTGTCTTCCAGCAGATCTTCCTGAGTTCATCGAAGTTGACATGACTGAAGTTGAAGCGGACCAAATCGTTCACCTTTCAGACATCGATCTTCCTAAAGGTGTAACGATTGCGGCACTTCAGCAAGGTGAAGATCACGACCTTTCTGTTGCATCTGTACACAAGCCGAAAGGCTCTGCTGCTGACGAAGCAGAAGACGCTGCAGCTGAAGGCGAAGGTGACGAATAAGCCCCAACCGGAGCTTATTACGTTGGCACCAGCTAGGGAATGCACATTCAGCCATGACTCAACAGATCAAGCTGATTGTCGGTTTAGGTAACCCCGGAGCCGAATACGCAAATACCCGCCATAACGCGGGTGCCATCTTTGTAGAAGCGCTTGCACAACAAGCGCTTCAAACCCTCAAACCAGAGAAGAAATTCCACGGCCTTTACTGTAAAGTCAACTTCTCAGGAAAAGATATCCACCTCTTAGTCCCCACTACATTTATGAATCGCAGCGGCCAAGCCGTTCAAGCGATTGCTCAATTTTTTAAGATTCAGCCAGAAGAAATTCTTGTCGCACATGACGAGCTCGATATTCCAATGGGCACAATGAAACTTAAAAAAGGCGGCGGACACGGCGGCCAAAACGGACTTAGAGACATCATCGCCAAACTTGGCGGCAATAAAGAATTCTCACGACTAAGACTCGGCATCAGCCATCCAGGCCACGCAAGTAAAGTAACCGGCCACGTACTCGGAAAACTTGGTAAAAAAGAAACAGAAGAACTCACTGCAGTCATCGACGAAGCGAGTCGATATTTGCCAGAGATCATTTCTGGAGATACCGCTCGAGCAATGAATGCACTGCATAGCTTCAAAGCAAGTTAAACATCGTATCTTTGTCACCCAACAAGGTGACCACCCTCGC
>NZ_LWGF01001041.1:0-708 GCF_001635355.1 Oleiphilus sp. HI0125 | reverse complement strand
AGTTAAATCCCAGTAAGCTATTCACGGATGAGAACAAGCGGTCTAGTAATGTTCCTTTTTATGGCGTAAGCGGTCGTACCGCCTTTGAATCCTCATTGATAATTCCTGATGCGCAAGAGCCAGCACGTTTTGAGATGACGAGCAATATGCAAGGTCTTGCAGTTGATTGGCCTGAACCTTTTGCCAAATTATCTGAATCTAAAAATTCCGTGCAAGTAAATGCTTCGATTAAAGAGAAGCAAGCGGATGTCACTATCATTCTAGATGGTCAGGCACTACCAAAAGGAAGTGGGCAGCTCTTGTTTGTTGATGAGCAATTAGAGTACGGAAAGCTTGTGCTGTCATCATCATTAAACCCTCTAGACTTTGGCGCGTATCGTTTTTCTGAAGAGGGCTTGGGTGTTGCTGTCGCGCTTGATCATATTGAAGTTGAGCCATGGATAGATTTCGCTAGCGAGACCTTTACTGGCGAGGCGGGTGAAGCAGGAATATTGAAAGAGATTTTTGTCAAAAGTCCTGTCGTAGATATGTTTAACCATCGCGCTCTAGATGTCGAGGCGAGAATCTCACCATCCTTATCCAAGATAAATATCGTTTTGTCAGGTAAGGGCGCTGAGGGTGAAATTGTTTTTGCCAAAGGGGCTGCACCAGTTTCCGTGAATCTGAAGCACCTGCGTATAGAAGAACCAGCGGAGAGTCTTGATGGAG
>NZ_LWGF01001040.1:0-962 GCF_001635355.1 Oleiphilus sp. HI0125 | reverse complement strand
GTAGCAGCGCTAAAGAAAGTAAAAGAAATTCTTAAATACATCCCGAGTAACAATAGCGAACTCGCACCGCACCAGCCAACGTCTGATGCTGTGAAGCGTGAGACGTGGGACATCGACATCCTGCTGAAGAAGGCCTTTAACAGCCCAAGCGGTTTTAACACTCCACTTGATGTCAGCATCATTATTCAAGAATTATGCGATCACGGCGACTTCCTTGAGATTCAACCTGATCGAGCGCGCAATACCATTACTGCGCTTGGAAGAATGGACGGCAACGTGATTGGTTTTGTCGCGAACAACAGTGCAGTTGCCTCGGGACAAATAGATATTGCCGCGGCCTATAAAAACGCACGTTTTATTCGCTTCTGTAATCTGTACAACATTCCAGTCATCTTCATGGAAGACACCACAGGCTTCTTACCTGGGCGCGAACAAGAGTCGATGGGTATCGTACAGGCAGGTCGCGCGATGCTCGATGCGATTGTTGATTTGCGCACCCCGCGCTTCTTAGTGATCCTACGCAATGCCTTTGGTGGTGCATATGCCTCTTATAACAACTATCCAACCGGTGCAGATTTCGTTATTGCTCTGCCATCCACGCGCGCAGCTGTGATGGGGCCAGCCGGTGTCGAGTTCGTTTACAAGAAGAAGCTTCGTGCTATCCGCGCAGCCGTAAAATCTGGAGACGAAAGTGCCGAATGGGGTGCAGAGCAAGAAGCCATTCTGGCGAAACGCTACGAAGAAGAATTGATGAATCCAAACGAAGCCTTGAGCCTTGGATCGATCTCTCAAATTGTCATGCCCAAAGACCTGAGAAAAGTACTCTGTGAAAACATGAGCTTCCACCTTCGCCACTACAATGCTGAACCTATGCAATCTGTTCAGCGCGAATTTTTCTAATCGGTCTCTGGAATAGGTTTCAACACATGACTAATGCAACGACTACCAACCATTATTTAAAT
>NZ_LWGF01001039.1:0-681 GCF_001635355.1 Oleiphilus sp. HI0125 | reverse complement strand
AGTATTCGAACTTGATGCTATTTTTGCTTCGAGCGGTTGTGCAAACACCTTGTTAAACTTGCCTCGCTTATCGATTCGAGCGGCATTTCACCAATGCAATAAAGGCGACTTTTCTGAAAGTCTAAGCGCGCCAGAGATAGTAGTTCATATCGAGAAAGGCTACTCGCTTGATGATGTGGCTAAAAAGCTAACAACACTTTATCGTCTGCCTCCGATGCCTGAAACCGCTGTGCGCGTCATGCATATTACGTCTGATCCTAATTCTAGTGTTCAGGAATTGGCCCAGCTTGTGGAGCAAGATCCAAGTTTATCTGCGCAAATTATGCGTTATGCAAGATCGGCATTGTTCAATTACCGTGGTAATTTGACTGATGTGAAAGAGGCGATCAATGCTGTCTTAGGTTTTGAACGCGTCGCTAAACTTTCCCTTGGCATTGCATCCGCTCGTGCTTTTACCTTACCTCTTGATGGTCCATTAGGGCTCAATGCATTATGGCGTCATGCTTTGCATTCTGCTGTGTTAACTCAAGCGCTCTCTGTCATGGTCAACCCTGATTTGGGTGTAGACGAGCACGAGGCATACTTGTCTGGTTTACTCCACAATTTTGGTCTACTGCTCATCGGGCAGCTCTTCCCGCCTGAGTATCGCATGCTCAATAAGCTTCGTGTCGCTGAGCCAGA
>NZ_LWGF01001038.1:0-1350 GCF_001635355.1 Oleiphilus sp. HI0125 | reverse complement strand
CGCCGCAGATTTGTACTCGGAGTTGAGGCAAATCACGACCAAACGGCTGCATCGTTTTTAACTTGTGGCCAAATCTTAAGCGAAGATTAAGTTGTACGTCTATCGTATTTTTCTTAGTTTGATTTTTCATTTGGCTCGAGCTCGTAAGCTTGAGCGTGTTTGTTGGAGAATAAATGAAACAGGTTACCGTCATTCTCGGCATTATCGCCCTCACATTTTTGTTGATTTTTTGGTTTGGCTTATCCAAACCTGAAGCGACAAGCGGCGCTGTTGTGCAGTCTCGTGCATTGACCGTATCGGTCGAAAAACTTGAGCTAAAAGACCACCAAGTGCAGCTTCGTTCTTTTGGCCTTATCGAGCCTGAGTTTGATTATAAGATTCATGCCCTTGTTGCGGGGCACGTCGTGACCAAGAGTCATCGCTTCAAAAATGGCGAGCGGGTTCGTTCAGACGATGTGTTACTGGTTATTGATGACGTGAGTTTCTTGAGCGCAGTGGCTCAGGCTCAGGCTGAACTTTCGGCGTCGAAGCTTAACCTAGAAGATGAAAAAGCCCGAGCGCAACAAGCGCTGACAGATTGGAATAAGCGTAATCCAAATCAAAAAGCGCAAGATTACGTGTTGCGTATCCCCCATGTTAAAGCAGCCGAATCACGTTTGAGTGCGGCAAAGGTTGCGCTTGATACGGCTAAGTTAAATCTTGAGCGTACGAAGGTGCGCGCAGGCTTTGATGGTTTGATACGAAATGCAAACGTTAGGCAAGGTGAGGTGGTCTCTACTAATACTTTGCTCGGTGAAGGTTTTAGTACGAATGCAGGTATCGTAAATCTACCAGTGAACGCAAATGAGTTGAATGTACTAGCCGCTGAAGGAAGCCTTGGTGAGGTCTTGTCCATTGTTATTGAAAACACTTTGTTATCAAGTTCAGATCAGAGCAAAGTTCTTTGGCCTGCGACATTCCTGAGATTAGAGGCCGGCGTTGATACGCAAACTCAGCAGGTTACGCTCGTCGCTAGGGTAGATTCTCCCTTTGATCAAACTGAAGAACGCCTTGCATTGCTCCCTGATCAATATGTGTCAGCAACAATTACCGGGCAGGTACTGCGCGACGTTATCGTCGTTCCCAATTCATTGATCTATCAAAATGAATATGTGTATGTAGCAACAGGCGATTCATTAGATCGGCTTGAGCGACGCATGGTGAAGGTTATTCATCAAGACGATACGTATTCAGTGATCGGTGAGGGACTTAAAGCGGGTGAAATGTTAATCACTACGGCATTGGGTCAACTTTCATCTGGTACGTTGATAAAGGTTGCTGAATGATTGCTTGGTTCGCGCGCAATAGTGT
>NZ_LWGF01001037.1:0-966 GCF_001635355.1 Oleiphilus sp. HI0125 | reverse complement strand
CGCCTAGACCAAAAATCGCAACGGTTGTCCCTTCTTCAACTTTTGCAGTGTTCATCACCGCTCCAATGCCCGTTGTCACGCCACAACCTAACAAGCAGACATCATGCAAAGAGGCCTCTTTATTGACTTTAGCCAGTGAAATCTCAGGGAGTACCGTGTATTCAGAAAAGGTCGACGTACCCATGTAGTGATAGATTTTTTCGCCGTCTTTCGAGAAACGAGTTGTGCCGTCAGGCATCAAACCTTGACCTTGCGTAGAACGAATTTTTTGACACAGATTTGTTTTACCGGATAAGCAAAACTTACATTCGCGGCATTCTGGCGTGTAGAGCGGAATGACATGATCACCGACCGCTACAGAAGTTACGCCCTCACCAACAGCTTCAACAATACCGCCGCCCTCATGACCAAGAATCGCTGGAAAAACACCCTCTGGATCCTCTCCCGACAAAGTGAATGCATCAGTGTGACACACGCCAGATGCAAGTACTTTTACCAGCACCTCACCTGCTTTCGGCATCTCCACTTCGATAGTTTCTATTGATAGCGGAGCTCCAGCTTTCCACGCAACAGCGGCTTTACATTCGATACGACCATTCGCATTTAAGGCTTTCATGATGATTTCCCTGAAGTTTGTTTTTATTGGCTAAAGAAGACAGCAGAAACATCTTGTCCAAGTATCACTTCTCTAGCCTATACCAGAACCAACTTGCTTTACGAGTCCATGCTTTACTTTGGTTTATATCCAAAGAACAAAAGCATCTAAATAAGTTCACGCGTAGGTAAATAGTTCCGGAATTATTCAACCAACACCTGTCAACATGTCTTTAAAAAGTATGTGTGGAACCAACTTTCGCATGATCACTCAACAATGCGCTCAAGTCTGTATTGATATGAATACTCTCTGGTGCGTCAGGTCCCGAACTACTGCTGCAAGCAAATAATCCAACGATCACAGAACTCACC
>NZ_LWGF01001036.1:0-1018 GCF_001635355.1 Oleiphilus sp. HI0125 | reverse complement strand
GATAGAGATAGCGCGTAAGGCTTTGTTGGCATCAAAGATTATCTCATATGCTCAAGGTTTTATGCTGATGAAAGCAGCGTCAGACGAGCATGGCTGGGAACTTAACTATGGCAATGTCGCATTGATGTGGCGCGAAGGCTGTATTATTCGTAGTGTATTTTTAGAACAAATTCGTGATGCTTTCGCCTCTGATGGTCAGCTCGATTTTCTAGGCTTAGCTCCTTACTTTAATGAGATCTTGCAAGATTGTTTACCTGCGTGGCGAAAGCTAGTGGCCAAGTCGGTTGAGAGCGGAGTACCGGTGCCATGTATTGGCTCAGCGCTAAGTTTTATTGAGGCTTATAGTCGCGAAAAACTACCTGCAAATTTGATCCAAGCGCAGCGAGATTACTTCGGGGCGCATACCTATCAGTTAGACGGTGATGAAACTCAACAGTACTATCACACTGATTGGACTGGGCGAGGTGGAGATACTTCGTCGTCGAGTTATGATGTGTAGCGTATTGGTTGATAAGAATTTCAATCGTTAAGGCAGATATTTAGTCGCCAATTTTTCTACTTCAGGTTTCAGTAATTCAACTTGTTCCGTGTCGATATGGGCATTTAATCGTTTGGCGAAATGTTTCATCGCGTTGATGCGGGCATATCGTTTGTTGTTTGCCGCTACTATATGCCAAGGGTTTTTCTTGCCATCAGTTTTATCCAGCATGTCCTCAAATGCTTGTTGGTAACTGTCCCAGTTTTGTCGATTTAATATATCTTCACTTGTGATTTTCCAGCGCTTCTTAGGGTTTTCTATGCGCTCTTTGAAACGTTTGAGTTGCTCGTCTTTTGAGATGCTCAAAAACAACTTAATGACAATGACGCCGTCATTGATAAGCAGTTTTTCAAACTGAGAAATTTCTTTGTATGCGCGTTGCCATCTTTTGTGGGGGGTGAGGTTGTCAACACGTTCGACGAGAACGCGTCCGTACCAAGATCGGTCAAAAATTGAAACTTCCCCACGCTTTGGAAGTAA
>NZ_LWGF01001035.1:0-956 GCF_001635355.1 Oleiphilus sp. HI0125 | reverse complement strand
ATCAATCCCTGCTTAATCGTCGGCCATGGAGTGATAGACAAATAAGCGGGGCAAGTAAAATAATGCTGCGAACCAGCAAACCATCGAAATAATATGAAAAGCTTTGAACCAAAGCATTTTTAATGTCCTTCAAAATGATAGTAGTGATCGATATCGTTCTTTGTGACCACCCCAAGTATGCGTTTTAAACCACCACTGTTTCTCTCAACTAATAACGCTCCATGACCTTGCTGATTAAAGCTATTCAGCGCTTCTTCTAACGTTGCTTGGTAAGAAATGTTAGCAACATCACGTCGTTGAGCCGGGATCTCTAACAGGGCAATCTGCTCAGGTAGCTTATCGTTGTCTTCGTAAGACGATAAAAAATGAACCAGATCCGCCGCAGGCAACAATGACATGGTTTGACCTGATTCGTTTTCAACCGCGATCCAGTTTGGTTTTTGACGAAGTAGTTCTTGAGCGTCTTCAAGTTCAATGGATTTTTGTGCGCGGGAAAGCTTTCTATCCATGATTGCGACGACACTTGCGCTGCGCAATGCTTGAACGGCTGGGCTGTTCGAATAATCGAGCCCTTGCGCTTCGAGCAAGCTGATAAATATTGATCTCTGCTTGAACGCTGTGCTCGCAAACATACTTGAGATCACGATTGCTAACATGCCGGGCAGAATAATATTTGGATTTTGGGTGAGCTCCAGAATAGCCATTAATGCGGCAAGAGGTGCTTGTAGGGCTGAGCCCATCATTGCGCCCATTCCAAGCATCGCATAAAAACCTGTTGAGGATGCGAAGGGCATAATCCATTGCGCAATAATACCAAGCGCACCGCCTACTGTTGCCCCGATAAATAGCGTTGGACCAATCATGCCATTGGGCATTCCAAGCCCAAGACTTACGGCGGTTACGATTAACTTGGCAATAGCGATTCCGCATAAAATGCCGAGTGTGACATTACCGGT
>NZ_LWGF01001034.1:0-981 GCF_001635355.1 Oleiphilus sp. HI0125 | reverse complement strand
AGGGCTATAGCCTTCCATATTTGTTTGGTGTTTCATGCCATTCAAAATCTGAATTAGCATTGGCAGAGAGTGTTGGTGCAAACTATGCTCTATTGTCGCCGGTTCAACGGACACAATCACACCCAGATGCAGAACCATTAGGGTTAGCTAATTTTGAAGCCTTGTTAGAGGGGTGCAATATTCCCGTGTATGCGCTTGGCGGAATGAGAGATGAGCAATTGGGTGAGGTAATTCGTGCTGGCGGACAGGGCATTGCTGGTATCAGCACATGGCAAACGATTATAGAGGGAACGCGTTAATGGAAAATAAACTAACGCATGTCAATGAATCAGGTAATGCGCATATGGTTGATGTGTCGGGGAAGGCAATAACTGGACGTATTGCTATTGCAGAGGCTTATGTTGACATGAAGCCTTCAACCTTATCATTGATATTGAGTGATCAGATTGAAAAGGGCGATGTGTTAGCAGTGTGCCGAGTTGCAGGTATTATGGCAGCTAAAAAGTGTTCTGAACTTATCCCCTTGTGCCATGGTTTAAATTTAAGTGCTGTGAGCATTGATTTTGAGCCGCAAGACGTCAACGATTCGGCGCGCTTACGCATTGTTAGTACATGTAAGTTGAATGCGCAGACAGGTGTTGAGATGGAAGCGTTGACAGCTGTTAGCGTTGCTGCGCTGACTGTTTATGACATGTGTAAAGCTGTTGATAAAGCGATGCAAGTTAATGGCGTTCGATTGTTAGAAAAGCATGGCGGTAAGAGCGGCAGTTACTACGCAGACAATTAAATGCACTGCCAGTAATGGCATTAAAACACACGACGGTTCGAAACTAGAGACAATCTATGACTCAGACTAATCAAACGAATACAGCGCTAGTTGATCCTTTTGGACGAAAGATTAACTATTTGCGTTTGTCAGTTACTGACCGTTGTGATTTTCGCTGTGTTTACTGCATGGATGAAGAGATGACATTTGTTCCA